>NZ_FYBH01000407.1 GCF_900185595.1 Calothrix rhizosoleniae SC01 | reverse complement strand
ACTTGGGTAAATATTGGTGAGAATAAACCGACAATTTGAATCATTAACGAAGTCACAAAAACTTCTAGTAACACCAACCAGTAGGGTTGCAATAAGGTGGTGTACTTCCAGAGATCTTGTTTGGCTTCTTCGGCTTGTTTAAATTTCGCAGTTGGTGTTAGGAAAACAACATAACCACTCCAACCAGCCACAAATTCTTGGCGAGTCAGTATGCGCCTACCAATTTGCGGATCACAGACAATTACATGCTTTTTAGTTATTTGATAGACAACGATGTAATGATTCCCTTCCCAATGGGCAATTGCTGGCAGTTCTTGATGGGCTAAAGCAGGTAAGTCAGCTTTGCGGGGGCGGACTATAAAACCCAAAAATTCTGCTGCTGTAATTAAGCCTTTAATGGAAGTTCCTGCTCGATCTACATTGGCAATACTACGCAACTGATTGGTGCCAAAATTTTTGCCCCAATATTTGCCCACCATTACTAAACAAGCAACACCACAATCAGAGGCACTATGTTGCTTGTGAAATGGATAGCGTTTTGACCAATTTTGCCACCAGTGAGTAATTTTAACTCTGGGATTGGGAAAGTAAAGCGGAGGCTCTTTTTCTTTGGTTTGGGACTTTTCCTGTTTTGTTTGCTGGGGGGGAATCCGAGCTAACTTTTTCAGAGGAAGTTGTTTATTGTTGGTAACTGGTGGAAGTAAATCTATCTGTCCTTCTTGGCTATCGAGACTGTATAGTTCTGTTGGTTGGCTAATCAACCATTCTCCAGTTTGGGGAAGTTGCTCGATTTCGTAAAGATTCCCAGGAGTCAACTTTTGCCCTGATGAATGTAAGATTTCTCCTTGGCGTAATAGCCACAGTTCTTTATTTTGTAACAGAGAATCAGGTAAGCTACCTGCTGTGAGATGATGTTCTTTTAATAGAGGTAAAAATGAAAAAATATCTCTATTAGCAACTTCTGAATGATTCTGATTCTGCTGATGCAGTAATAGCAAATCTAGTTCGATCGCTTGACGGTGGAAAATGGCTACTAGTTGCTGATTCTCTGTCAGTAAAGACTCCAAGTTTGAGCGATCGAGATACCCCACCTTTAATCCCAATGAAGCTCGAATGGAATAGGGTTGTAAATTAGCTTCGGGAAACAGGGTTATTTGTCCAAACCAACCTACAGACAAAGAAAATATCAAATTGTTATCATTGTCTAGCAGCCTAACCTTCCCTTCAAGAATTAAATAAACTCCAGTCTCGGCGGTTTGGGATTCCCAAAATAGTTCTCCGGGTTTGGGTTCAATAATCTGTAATTTGTGTGACCATTTTTCAAGCTTTTCTCCTGAAACAATATTTTTAAAAGAGCGATTTAACTGTTGATTTAAATTTTGTTTTGAAATCACCATAGTGAATTATAAATTTTAAATATAGAGGCGGACTTAAGATCCTCTATTGCCATTTATCAAAAAATAAGGTTTAAAATTCCGTGTTTGTAGCACGGCTTTTGGTACAATGCTAGTAATACTGTAAAAATTACTGAAAACTATAAGCAAAAGCCTGTAGAGTAAACTTGACAGCCCCCCTGCCTAAAGGCGAGGGAACTCTAAAAAGATGCTACACAACAGGCGCTTTAGCCTGGTTGCTTCGCTTCTGACTAGCTGTCACCCAGATATAAATCCGGGTGGGATTAGTCAAAATACCCCTATACACTCCACTCAAATCAATTCCAAGTGTTGTGCTTACTTTGCGGAAAGTGTGGTCTTGGGTTCTATCCAAGAGGAGCAACTTGCCAAGAGAGCGGATAATATTGGCTGCACCATTTGCATCTGCATTGATTGCTTGATGGTGAAAAATTTTTTACATCGGGACTGTCTCCTGCCTGATTCAAACACCCATAGGAGTTACTTGGCGGAGTTAACCTGTGACAGAAACTAACTCTTGCAGAGACGCTCCAAGACCTGATTCTCCAGGCTTGTAGCGAATGGCATGTGACGTAGAGACCCAAAAATTAATTCTCAAGATTTCCCACCCTTTTTTGCAGTGATATGTACCTAGTATTAGTATAAGGGGGGTACTTCAACTGCTGCTACTATTTCCAGATCAAACATGGTTCCATTAATTCTCGCTTCAGCTTCCCCAGCAAGACGACGCTTACTACAAATAGTCGGGATTGAACCGATTGTCCGTCCCAGTAATTTTGATGAGTCTCAAATTCAACTTAGCAATCCACAAGAACTGGTAAATACTCTAGCTCAACGTAAAGCAGAAACCATTGCTCCTGAATTTACTTCTGGTTTAATTATGGGTTGTGATTCTGTATTAGCCGTTGATGGTCATATTTATGGCAAACCAGGGGATGAAAAGGAAGCGTGCGATCGCTGGCAACAAATGCAAGGTCATTTTGGCGATTTATATACTGGTCACACTTTGATTGACACATCACAAAAACGTACTTTAGTCAAGTGCCAAGTTACCAGAGTTTACTTTGCAACTATCAGTCGTGCCACAATTGAGGCTTATGTTGCTACTGGGGAGCCTCTCAAGTGTGCTGGAAGCTTTGCATTGGAAGGGCGTGGTGGTTTATTTGTGGAAAAAATAGAAGGTTGTCAAAGTAATGTGATTGGGTTAAGTTTGCCTTTATTACGGCAAATGTTGACAGATTTGGGGTACAAAGTCACGGATTTTTGGTCGTGAAATATCTGGTTGGGAAAATTTATAGGGCTTTGAGCTGATTCAAGCTTAAAAATGGGAAAAATAAATTATGGACTTATGTATTTCATGATTTAGACTTCATGACAAATTTTTCAACAGTGGAAACCATCCAAATACAAGGCAGCTGGGGGTATCGTGGGGATGATGAAGATGACGATGATAGTTGGCTACTACCATAAGCCTTACTACCATCCCTGTTACTACTGCCATCTCTGCTACCCTGGTGGTTATGGTCGCGGTGATGATGACGACTAATCAATTCCAGTAAACCAAAAAGTTGTTTATTATAAGACTTGAAATGTGGGCATCTCAGCGAAACACTAGTATACCGAGCAATCAGGTACTATTCGGCGTTTCAATTCAGTCAAGACCGCTAGTTGTCTTAAGGTAATCGCTCTTAAACAAATGCTGTCTTAAACAAATGCTGCTTTTCCCTTGTACATGAGGGCTAAAACCCCTATTCACGACTTGGAAGGTTAACATTCTCAAGTACTACTGAAAAAAACGTAGTTTCGTTTAACGAGACTTAGGCAAAAACTATCCTAAAAATGGCTTCAAAAGCTTATTTTGCAAGCTTTTAACATCGATTTACCAATTTTATTGATATATCTGGGTTTCAGCGATTTTTAGGTCGTTAAGGTTTTTACCTTATCCTGCTTAGGTTTGAGGCTATTTTTAGCCATAAAAGTATCAAAGTCCCGTTAAATAGTATCTTGATTCAACCTCTAAAATCTTTGCACAGCAAAGATTTGAGAAAAGCCTTCCAAATCATTTATTTTTACCTTCGTTTCTAACAGTTTTTGGTTTACTGAATTGAAGTCTAAGAGTGTGATTCAAATATCTCTTCTAGTTGATTTTTTCAGCTTCTTGGTTTGTTTACGCCGTAGTGTACTAGAACAAAATGTATCAGACTAGTATCAGTTCAGGAGATGCCAAACAATTGCTGCTTCAAGATATCGCCTTATACGCCTGTAAGGCTTTGTGCAGCTATCCTCACTATGTCATCCTCAGTGACTTCCCTGCCATAAAAGACCGCTCAAACCTAATCAATCTGTCCCAAGCCATTCGTGCGCTTCTATCCAGGCAACCAGTTTCAGGGATATATCCCAAAAATCAGGAGAAGATTTCTTTCACACAAGTTCGGATTGATGAAACAAAAGCTGCCGTTGGTGGGTACGTGACCCAATACAGCCGAACCCATCAACCCCTGACTCCGCATACAGATTCATCCTATATGTCCCACCCCCATAATTTAGTTGCATTCCAATGTATCGTAGCAGCAAAGACGGGAGGGGAATCCATCATGGTTCCTGTGGAAGACATATTGCAAAGGATCGATGGTGAGGTTTTGGAGTTACTAAGGGCACCCATTTATCCTTTTGGCGATAAGCCATCCCCAATCATTTTTGGTGAACTCGGTGATGAACAAATTCGATACTACCGGGCACAAATTGATCGGGCGCTGGAAAAAAGGGCAACGCCATTGTCTGACAAACATTATGCTGCCATTGAAACTCTGGATAGGGTAATTCAGCAAACCGAGCAATTTAGTCAGTTTAAATTGCAACCTGGACAAATGGTGTTTATGCACAACACCAAGGTGTTGCATGGACGTACAGGATTCTCTAAAGAGAGTGATCGCTTACTGTATAGGGTTCGTCTGCATGTTCCCAACTTTCAATTTGGGAGTCAAATCAAAGCATCTCTCAACATAGGTGAGAATCAAATACAGTTTGCACCATCGAATCACTCTACCTCAGTAACAGCAAACCTGGCTACCCCTGATAAAAATAAAAATGAGGAGCATGAAAAGCTAAATCTCAATAATGCAGAGGCTCATTTGGCTCTAGCAAAGGAAATGAGGAAGTTGAATCGTGTTGACGATGAATTCAAACATTACCGTTTAGCCAGTGAATTAGCAACTGATAATAAAGTCGCATTGCAAGCCTTCAGTGCCTATGGTGAACTTTCCCTTCGTACCGGGAAGTTTGTTGAGGCAACTAAAGCATTCCGTCGCTGCCTGGAAATTGACCCCCAAAATTATAATTGTGGTCTTGCCTTATCCAGTTTGGTATATGAGTCTGGAAATGTGGTGGCAGCCCGAGCAATTTTAGAACAGGTTACCCAACATTACCCGTTTGTTTTTCTAAAGAAACCAAATTCTGAAAAACCAACTATCTTGAGAACGCGAGGACTGGAAGGCTCAGCTTATAAGATCGTTAAAGAAGCTGATGGCACCTACACCAACCTGCTTCGTGGTGGTCATTTCTCAATTAAGAACCTGCTTAATAAACAACGATATAACTTAATTATTCTCAATATATTTGAAAAAAATACTGATAAATT
>NZ_FYBH01000404.1 GCF_900185595.1 Calothrix rhizosoleniae SC01 | reverse complement strand
ACTATCTTCAGATCTTCAGATTGATTAAATAATGTATCAGCTAAAAAAATAGCTTCTCTTTTAATCTTTAAGGTAGGAGCATCTAGTCCTATTCGTACACCAAGGCTTTCAGGGAACCAAGATAAAATATCTCTAATACTATCTTCATCTAACCAATTTAAGTATTCATAAAAATCTTGTATAAAAATTTTATTTTCAATTAAGGCATTAATAATTATAGTATTAAGTTTAGGTCTAATATATTTATCAATTTTATCTAACCAATCTCCTGCTCTACTAAGTATAGTGGCGGCAAATACGGTAATTATTCTTTCCTCAGTAGAGGCCTCTTGTGTCAAAAAAGGTTCCAAAATTTCATATATTACTATATCCAGGTATTCAGATTGATTAAATAATGTATTAGCTAAAAAAATAGCTTCTCTTTTAATCTTGAAGGTGGGAGCATCTAGTCATATTCGCACACCAAGGCTTTCGGGGAACCAAGATGATAAAATTTCTCTAATCCTATCTTCATCTAACGTATTTAAGTATTCATAAAGTGCTTCTCGATAAGTTTGATTTGGCTTTATATCCGTATCAAGAAAGCTAAGTTCCAAGTTAAGGTTAAGTTCGTCGTAATTTAATTCTAGCTTCTCTAAAAACTTTTGCATTTTATACAATAAGTTTTTTTCTCTGATACTATCTTCTTTTTCCCAGTCAAAATTATCGTTAAATACTTCTTCAAACAGTTGATTTGACCCTATATCCGTATCAATAGCGCTAATATCCATCAAGTTAATATTATAGGAACTTAACTTTAGTTGATTTGACCCTATATACGCATCAATCAAGTTAAGATCATAGGAACTTAACGTTAGTTGTTCTAAAAACTGTTGTATTTGATGAAATGAGGACATATAAGTAGCCTCTAAGATCATTACACAGGCTGGTGTATAAATTTTCCAACAAGTCTATTAGTTGTGTTTTAGATTACGACCCCTTTACTCCAACACCTTGAGTGTTTGAATTATTTTGTGAATTTGGTTGAGAATGCACTGCAAATCTTTGAGAACCGGTATTTTTCCCGAAAATTCGCTGATGTTCTTGTTCCTGTCGCAGACTTTCTTTTTCTTGTTGTTCTTGTTTCTGTCGCAAACGTTCTTTTTCTTGTTGTTCTTGTTCCTGCCGCAGACGTTCTTTCTCTTCTTGCTGTCGCTGATACTCTTGTATTATTTTCTCAAGTTTTTCTATTCTTTCTGTAATTTCTTTCTTGCTTTCCGTAATTTCTTTATTTTGGTCATTTACTACTTCCCTTATTATTTCGCGAATAGTATCGGCACTTTCACCTTTATAAATGCGATCGCCAATATGGATATCACGTCCTTCACCAATATTGATATAATTATTACCTATTTTTAAATAATTACTATCACCATTAACAGTAATTCTTAATATCTTTGAGGTTACGGTTTGAACGTCATTTTCTGTATAATTTCCTTCAAGAATATGATTGAAAATTTCACTTATTTCTTCTATCTCTTTATTCAGTGCTTTAGCCTTTAGTTCTTCAATCTTAGCTTTCTTTTGATCAGCTACAGTCATATTTTAACTCCATTCATAAATTTATTTTTATGTCTCTAGCTTGTTTTATCTCAATCTTACGACCACCTATGTTTGTTCTATTTCCATCTCCATTAATTGTTAGGTTAGTATCGCCATTACCCTCAGTTAATTGCTGACTTGTTTCATCATTTTGTGTTGTTTCAGTATTTCCTTCTTCCTTGAGTACTCCCTTATTTCCACGTAGTAAGGCTACCGTAAAGTCTTCAGTGGCAGTCTCGAAGAAAGGAATTTGCTCTGCTTGACAAAGTGTATGGGCATTTTCTGGTACACTCTTGCTTAGGTGATTCATCAAATTAGAAAGTCTTACAACCTGATCATCTGGTTGGTTACCTGCACCTTTCAATGCTTCAACTAGATGGTAAGTGTAGATACTCATTAAATCATCAGGGCGAATCCAGGAGCTTTGCTTTCCACGACATGATGAAAAGACAGCTCGTCCTTGACCTTGTTTGAGGTCTTCTAGGAAACTTTTAGGTATGGTGGTGGGAATAAAATTTGAGGGTAGTTTGATTGCTGTTTGGGTTTTCTTTGCAGTAGCTATTCCCTCAGCATGACAACAGTCTATTATTACCAACAATCGCTGTGAATTTATTTGCCTCAGTCCATTGGTGAAATCAGAAGCAGATAGGGCAGAGTTTGGAATGTCAAATGGTTTGACATCATGCGGAATTAAGTAGTAAAGTTGTGTAGCCTGATCCAACCAGCCATGGCCGGAATAGTAGACTATAACTGTGGCCTGTGGGTCAGCATATGCTTGATTATTAAGCCAAGTAAGCCCATCTAAAATATCTCTACGTGTAGCACTAGAATTATTTAGTAGGCGGATATGTTGCTGATTATTTGGGTAAGCACAGAAGTTAGGGTCAATTAGGATATCGCGAATTGCTTGAATGTCCTTAACTGTCACAGGAAGTGACCATTTTGGGTAAGCTGATTCGCCGACACCAATGAGCAACGCGTAACCGTGGGTAAACGTATTGAACATACCATACCTCTGTTAGCAAATAGATTAGTTACACAATAACTAATCTATTTGCTATTTTTAGAGACCTGTGTGTTAGTCTTATTTTTCTTAACTTAGTCTTATCTTTCTTCACAAAGTTGTAAGCGATCGCAATATCTCTCAACAGTTTGTTTGAGTTAACGTGAGTTCGACGGATTTTAGGGGCTAAAAGCCTTGTAAATCAAGAATTATTGAAACAAAGGCTAATAACAACTCTCAATCAATAATTGAGAATAAGGTCAATAATTGACAGATTTAGAGATTATTGATTTTGTTCTCAAGAAACTCAAGCATTTTTGGGAACTACTAATTTCCAGACCATATGTTGGTTAAGGGTTTCAGACTTTAAAGCTCATCGAACTCACGTTGAGTTAATGTTGAGCATATAGGTTGCGAGGTGTTAGCAGATTCCCTTAATGATTCTTGAAATCTGCTGTGCCAGTTCCTAATTCCTTCTAAGAGCAACAATCGGATCAAGCAAAGCCGCACTCCGGGCTGGAAATACCCCAAAAATCAAGTCAATGGCACTAGAAACACATACAGTTAACACAATTGACATGGGACTGAGTATGGCTTCTAGAGGACTAAAAACAGCTTCATCCCGGTTCCGTCCCATAGTTGCACCTTTGGCTTTCATCACACCAATAATCCGAAAGCTGAGATTGCGAATGTGAATTTTCTCTCCAATGGGGTTCTACCCACCAAATGGGATGCTAGCAGTGTCACTACCCTATATCGCCGCCCGGTTGTTAGCTTGCAAATCGAGAATACTAAAAAACTGCCCGTTTGCTATAGTATAATTACGTACAAACTGGCATTTTGGTGTAGTCTCATTTACGCTTAAACTTGGCTTTGCCTTAGCCATCTAGTACTTTTGGTCTATATAGAGGTACTACATTAGCCAATTTCAGCTATTAATTATGTGGATAAAACAGGACAACAGCTAGAGTCTTGAAAATACAAATTCTGTGATTATCCAGTTTTCACAATGTTTCTGCACCTTGATTGATACAAACAAATTTGTCTTTCTCCCAGTCCTTAGAGAACTATCATCAGTGGGATTTTCTATTTTATCCCTACGTATAATTTATCATAACTTGTTTAGCACTACCCTTGATTGAAACTTATTGATATATACTTTCAATAGTTAGAAGAAGTTATGGTGTCCTTAGTAGTTTGCATTTTTGTGACGAAAATTATTAAGTATAATCCCTTAATCAGACATAATATTTGGGTAAAATTATATAATTGGAGCAAAAAATAATCAACAAGAGAAAATCAAAACTTACTAGCAAAAGTTAATTTAATCGGGTATTTTATTCCTGAAAGTTAAAACAACTTTTTTTGATTTCGATGTCAATTGAATCAAGAATACATGATCATATTTATCTTTCTTCAGTAGTGAAAAACGCTGACTATTCTGACTTATTGTATTTGTTTATGAACTTAACGCCAGATAGCAAAGTTTTAATCCAGGGGTTTAGTGAATTCATTGATGCTACCCACATTGCACAAATGCAGGCTCATGGTACAAATTTAGTGGCTGGAGTTAATCCCGGTTCCGGTGGAGAAAAACTATATGACCTACCGATTTTTGATCTGATAGAAGAAGTCGTAGACAAATTTGGTCAAATTGATACCACAATTATTTGTGTAAATCCGTACCAAGTGTTAGATGCAGCACTAGAAGCGATCGCTGCCAATATTCGGCAAATCATTATTACTTCAGCTGGAGTGCCACCTTTAGATATGGTAAGGCTAATACGCACTGCTGAAGTAACAGACACCTTAGTCATTGGACCTAATAGTCCAGGAATTATCGTTCCCAACAAGATTCTTTTGGGAACTCAACCAAGTGATTTTTATACAGGTGGCTCAGTAGGGATAATTAGCCGCAGTAGTACTCTTACCTATGAAATTGCTTGGGAGCTAACCCAAGCAGGGCTAGGACAATCCATTAGTGTCAGCATCGGTAGTGATGTGATCGTGGGATCATCTTTTATTCAATGGCTACAAATACTTGACGAAGATGAAAGTACTCAAGTTATCGTTTTAGTCGGGCAACCAGGTGGCGATCGCGAAGAAGCCGCAGCCCGTTATATTAATGAAGCAATTGACAAACCAGTAGTTGCTTATATTGCTGGTAGACACGTACCACCAGCAAAGCATTGGCGACAAACAGGAACTTTAGCCGCAGTCATTGGTCTAGATCCAAATTTTGGCTCCGTACAAAGTAAACTGACTGCTTTGTATGAATGTGATATTCCAGTAGCAGAACGTCCTTCCCAAATTTCTCAATTGGTGAAGAAATTTATTCTTTGAATGGTTTTTACTGTATCTCCTAGGGAATATCCGCTTTTAGTATTTGCAAAAAATTACTTGACACTTCTCTATAAAACCGACATAATTATAAGAGTGCAAATTAAGGGACCGTAGTTCAATTGGTTAGAGCACCGCCCTGTCACGGCGGAAGTTGCGGGTTCGAGCCCCGTCGGTCCCGTTATAAAGCTAAAGGCTATATAACCTAACAGATTAGAGAAACTCGAATTTTGGATTCACAATTGCATCCGAAATTCAAGTTAAACTATTGAAGCTTTTTGAGAGAGAATTTGCTGTGACTGTCAGAGTCCGTATTGCACCCAGCCCCACTGGAAATTTACATATTGGTACAGCTAGGACGGCTGTATTTAACTGGTTATTTGCCCGCCATCATGGAGGTCAATTTATCTTACGCATTGAAGATACAGACCAAGAGCGATCGCGTCCTGAATATACGGAAAATATTTTGGCAGGATTGCGCTGGTTGGGGTTGAATTGGGATGAAGGTCCATTTTTTCAGACTGAACGTTTGCATTTTTATCAGGATGCAATACAAAAGCTGTTAGACCAAGGTTTAGCATATCGCTGTTATACCACCGCAGCAGAATTGGATGCTTTGCGGGAATCCCAAAAGGCTAGAAGTGAAGCTCCCCGTTATGATAACCGCCATCGTCATTTAACCCCGGAGCAGGAAGCTGCTTTCCAAGCTGAAGGGCGTACTTTTGTCATTCGCTTCAAAATTGACGATAGTCGAGAAATTATCTGGAATGATTTAGTTCGGGGTAATATGGTTTGGCGTGGTAGTGATTTGGGCGGTGATATGGTAATTGCCCGAGCCACAGACACAGGTGTTGGTCAGCCCTTGTACAATTTTGCTGTTGTACTTGATGACATGGATATGCAAATTACCCATGTTATCCGGGGAGAAGACCACATTGCTAATACTGCCAAGCAGATTTTGCTGTATGAAGCTTTGGGTGCCAATGTACCAGAATTTGCCCATACCCCTTTAATTTTGAATATGGAAGGGCGCAAACTTTCTAAGCGGGATGGGGTAACTTCAATCTTCGACTTTCAAAAAATGGGCTTTACTGCTGCGGCTTTAGTGAATTATATGACCTTGTTGGGTTGGTCTCCCCCAGATTCTACCCAAGAAATATTTACCTTAGAAGAGGCTGCGAAGGGATTCACCTTTGAGCGTGTGAATAAGGCTGGCGCTAAGTTCGACTGGGCAAAACTAGATTGGTTGAATAGTCAGTATATTCACAATATGCCAGTAGATAAAGTTACAGATTTACTCATGCCATTATGGTCAGAAGCCGGGTATAAATTTGTTGATGGTAGAGAGCGTCCTTGGTTAGAACAACTGGTAACTTTAATTGCTCCGAGTTTGACTCGCTTGACAGATGCTGTAGCTATGAGTCAACTATTTTTCACTGACCTGGTGGAATTTAATGATGAAGCTAAAACTCAACTACAACAAGATGGGGTGGCGGCGGCTCTGCAAGGAGTGTTGACAGGTTTAGACAATCAAGCACAACTTGAGGTATCTGATGCTCAAGGGATAATTAAACAGGTGGTGAAAGCACAAGGGGTAAAGAAAGGCTTAATCATGCGATCGCTTAGAGCCGCTTTCACAGGTGAGATGCATGGTCCCGATCTCATGCAATCCTGGCTACTACTACATGAGATTGGTTTAGATCAGCCTCGATTGCAAAATGCGATCGCTGTAGGTAAGTAATAAGTAAAAAATAATAAGTAATAAGTAATTCTATTAAAATATATCTCTGGCAACTTGCCAGGGATTATTTTTTATGTATACGGGGAGCATAACTGAAAAAAATTCGTCTTTGAGAATAGACGCATATTGTTTGGCACTA
>NZ_FYBH01000013.1 GCF_900185595.1 Calothrix rhizosoleniae SC01 | reverse complement strand
ATATTCCCTTATAGTTTAGGTGTATTTGGTCAAAGCAATAAAGCCAAAATTGAAGATTTTATTAAGTATGATTTAGCTCATCGGTTAGAGTAGGATAAATCTTTGGACGGTTGACTAAAGAAATGTCTTCAAAAAAGGTAAAATTCAAAAATTGATATTTGGGTCAAGATAGTGGTTGCTAGTGTTATTTATTGAATCCCACCGTTAATTGCAATTTATGGTAACCATCATTAAAAGACTTCCTTGGATTTCCCTAACCCTACTACTTCTGACCTACACTCATTTAGGATGGGTGACTTATCAAGCAGGTTATTCCTTGGTTACATGGTTATTGTTAGTGTTAGCCATATTATTGCTGACAGGAAGCTTTACTACACCTTGGTCTAAAATATCAAATTTTTTTCGTTTCTTATTGCAATCAAACCTGAGATATTTTGGTTTTACCCTATTAGGAGCTTTACTTTTATTCTTTATCCTGGCAAAATTCCGACTATTTCTGGATATCTTAGTGATGATTGCCGCAACAATGTTAGCAAGATTAGATTTTCAAGGAGCTGGCCTAAATGAAAAGTTAGCTTTTGGGATTATATTTATCTTCTCATTAATCGGTTTAGGCTTGGGAGTTATTATGCACTTATTGGTATTAAAATATATGGCATGAACCCATGTTTATTTAGGGCTTGCTGTTCGCGGAGCGTGCCGTTAGGCATAAAAGTCATGATTGTGGGGATAGGGAGCAGGAGGCAGGGAGCAGGGAGCAGGGAGCAGGGAGCAGGAGAGTAGGAGAGTAGATAAATCAAAGGTGTGGGAGGAAAATAACGAAAAGGGTGTGGACATTGCTGAAGCCTGAAACCTATGAACAGTCAACTTATTACTCCTTCGGAGAATACGTCAACGCCATTTGCTTTATGCCGGGAAACCTCTCCACCGCAATGGCTTACCGTCCACCGCAATGGCTCACTTATTACTTGCGCGTAGCGCTATACCTAAATCTGTCACTGAAATAATTTTTTCATCACGAGACAAGGTAATCAGATTTTCTCCGGTGCTGCTTCTATTTGCCGAGGGAATTTGACTAATACCAAGACGTTCCACTCGGTCTTTATTAGTCACAATCGCCACTTCCCCATCTAATTTGCCTGATAAAATGGCTGCTAAGTTATCAGTTTTGTTGACAAATTTCAGAGCTTGAGTGCCTAAATCCCCACGATGAGCAAATTTAATCTCCTTGCTTGTCAGACGTTTTGCATATCCTTCTTGGGTAAATAACAATATATGCCGATCTTGTCCTAGGGTTGTACAGCCAACCATCTGTTGGTGTTTTAACAGTCGCAGACCCTGTAACCCCATAGCTGTACGCCCCATAGCTGGTAATTCTGCTTCACTAATAGGAAAGCGCAATAATCTACCACTGGAACTACCTATAATTAACTGTTCGTTGGCATTGACAAACTGAATAAATGATAATTCATCGTCATTTTTCAACTTGATGATGGTGATACCACGACGACTCATTTGAGCTAGTTCATTCACAGGAAGGCGTTTAATCCTCCCCCGTTTTGTCAGCAAAACTAAATCCTGCTCTGCTAATTTCTCTGGCAGTAAAAAGTGACTGACAACAGTTTCTGTAGCTAATTGAGCAGTACTACTTAGAAGAGTAATCAGTGGCTTGCCTCTGGCTGCACGTCCTTTAGAAAGAGGAATATCTGCAACTTTCACAGGATATATTTTACCTGTATTAGTTAATATCAATACATCTTGCGCGGTATCAGTCAGGTCAGTTTGCACAATAAAATCATGATCGGGTATGTTATTATCCGCTTTCGATTTTTTACTAGCAGGCTGGAAACGACGTACATATCCCCGGTGGGTAAATTCTAAAACAGTTGGTTGGGGAGGTTCTTCCCAGCTCAAATTAGAGGATGGTTGATTGGCTGCATCTTTGTTAACTGGACTTTTTTGCTGTGCTAGTCCTTTAATTTGCAGGGGTTCCTCTCCAATATGAGTGCGCCGTGGATCGCCATATTTACGTTTAAGCGATCGCAAGTCTTTTTTCAATGCTTTTAATAATTCGTGGCGATTATCCAGTAAATTATGTAATTCTGCTATTTTTTGGTTGAGTTCGGTAAATTCTTGTTGTAAATTTTGTTGTTCTAAACTGGTTAGCCGTCGTAATGGCATTGAGAGGATGGCATCAGCTTGTAACTCTGTAAAATTGAGGTGACTTTGTAAATTTTGCTTAGCAGTACCTCCATCAGGGGCTTGGCGGAGAATTGTAATCACATCATCCAAGTTAGCTAATGCTGTCAATAAACCTGCGACTAAATGGGAGCGACTTTCAGCTTTTTCTAATTCATAGCTATAGCGACGGTTGAGTGTCTGTTCTCGAAAGTGTAAAAATTCCTGTAACAGTTGCCGTAAACTGAGTTGGCGAGGTTGTCCATCAACCAATGCCAGGAGAATAGCACCAAAGTTAGTTTGTAATGCTGTTTGGCGATACAAACTCTGTAAAACCTCTTCCGGTTGGGAATCTCGTTTCAATTCTATTACAACTCGCATTCCCTCGCGATCGCTCTCATCCCGGATATCAGAAATTCCCTGGAGACGATTTTGATTCACCAAATCGGCAACTTTCTCAATCCAACCGGCTTTATTTACCTGGTAAGGTAATTCTGTAACTATAATTGCTGTGCGTTTTTTACTACCTCTACTACGGGCAATTTCCTCTAACTGAGTCACTCCTCGCATAACAATGCTACCTTTGCCAGTAGTATATGCTTCTTGGATACCCGTACGACCAACAATTTGCCCTCCCGTAGGGAAATCGGGGCCCGGAATTAGCTCCAATAACTTTTGATCCGATAAATCTGGGCGATCAATTAAAGCAATCAATCCATCCACCACTTCCCCCAAATTGTGGGGAGGGATGTTAGTTGCCATACCCACAGCAATCCCAGCACAACCATTAAGTAATAAAAATGGCAGTTGGGCAGGTAAAACAGTCGGTTCTTGTTGAGAATTATCAAAATTGCCAATAAACTCTACTGTTTCTTCCCCAATTTCCCTCAGCATTCCTTCATTACCAATGGATGCTAATCGGGTTTCCGTATAACGCATTGCTGCGGGGGGATCATTATCTACACTACCAAAATTCCCATGTCCTGCCAACAAAGGATAACGACTAGAAAAATCTTGTACTAATCTCACCAAAGCATCATAAACTGCTTGGTCACCGTGGGGGTGGTATTTACCTAGGACATCTCCCACCACACGAGCGCATTTACGATAGGGACGATCTGGTGTCAGCCCTAACTCATGCATTGCATATAAAATTCGGCGGTGAACTGGCTTGAGACCATCACGTACATCTGGTAATGCCCTTCCCACAATTACACTCATGGCATATTCTAAGTAAGACCTTTGCATCTCAGTATGCAGAGCCGTGGTAATGACCTGTCCCTTAGAGAGAAGGTTTAACTGTTTTGCCATGAGTTTTTACCTAATTTTTAACTACACAAAAGTCACTGTGACTGAACACTTCAGCAAACACAGCATAACGGATGAAATGCCGTTCCTTACAAAATCTTGATGGTCAGATACCAAAAATCAGTAGTATTATCCTTGATGTTCAAGATACTTTTAGAGTAAAAGCGAGTAACAATTTCCATTACCCTTATCAGTAAAATTTCCATGAAAACAGTTTTAATTGTTGAAGATGATTTAATTAACGCTCGTGTTTTTTCCAAGATTTTAACCAAACGAGGGGGTTTAAATGTGAAGCACACAGAGAATGTGGATGAGGTAATGAAAATTGCCCAAGCCAAAGAAGCAGACATTATTTTAATGGATGTTTCTCTATCACGTAGTGTTTACCAAGGTAAATCTGTGGATGGGATCAAAATTACCCAAATGCTAAAGTCAGATCCCAACACAGCCGATTTGCCCATTATCCTCGTAACTGCACACGCGATGGAAGGCGATCGAGAAAATTTCCTCAAACAAAGTGGTGCTGATGGTTACATTTCCAAACCGATTGTAGACCATCAATATTTTGTCGAACAAATCATTTCCCTACTCCCTCAACAAACCAACCAGTAATTTCAACTTTTGTTACCCAATAATTAGTTTTGATTGGTCTAACTACTAACAATATATATGTACTATTAAATGTAACTTTAAGCAAGGGATTGTATATAAATAACCGGGGGCGTTCGCGTTTGCCCACCGGTTGAAAAAATTGGGGATCTTGATTTTATGGCGATGGCGGGAATGTGGATTTAGTTAGAACCTAAGGTTTTATTCCGTCTTTGCACAGTATTCTGGATGCGAGGTAATCCCAGGAACATTTTAGTATCACCAAGTAGGCGTTCTCCCCAGAGATTTTCTTTGAGAAACTCTAGATTTGAGTAACGAATATCAATCCCCAGAGCATTTTCTCCCATTGCCACTGCTTTCTGACGTTCTCCTTTTTTATAAAAAGCTACAGCTAAAGCGAGCAAAGGCTCTGCGGCATTTTTTTCAATGGCAACAGATGACAGCCACTTCTCGATAGCACCGTTAATATTGCCTTTTTCGTACAAAATTAAACCAATATTGTTAATTGCAGGCCAAAATTTTTCATCTTGGGATACAGCTTTGTTATATTGGGCGATCGCATCTGAAAATTTACCCAGCATGTAGTAACCATTGCCCAAGTCAAACAGTCCCTCGGCATCATTAGGTTTCACCTTTAACCCAGCTTTGTAGTATTCCACAGCAGCTGGGTATTTTTTTTGTTGAAAGTGAGCTGAGCCCAAAGCGAATAGTACATCTGCATTTTGGGGGTTGAGAGACTGAGCTTTTTGAAAGGAAGAAATTGCCGTCTGGAAATCTTTTTTTTGCAGAAATAAGCCACCTAAGAGAAACCAGACTTTATCGTTTTTTGGGGCTAATTGACTTGCTAGCCTCGCTCGTGGTAGAGCTAGCTCAAATTGTTGAAATTGTGCAAGTTGAGCAGCTTCTTGGGCTAAACTCAATCCTTGCCGCTCTAATTTTTGCTGATCAAGTTGCAATGTATGGGGTATGAGTGCTTGAGCTAAAGCTGGCTTTGCCATACTCCCCAAACTACAAACCGCCATAATAAAGATCAAACGAATGATTTTAGGCACACTACCGCCTCTTAAGCACTAATAAAGAATATTCATTTTACAGATAGCTGAAACTATCCCCCCTATCAAGGGTAAAACGAAATGTTACAGTCATTTTTCCTAGTGTATCAACTTTAAACCGGAACAGATGGAATCAGTTCACCCGTCCAGGTGAAGTAAGAGTCTACTGATTGTAGCTAAGATTAAGAAAGGTGAAGTTAATCTTAAAAGTTAGAGCAATAAGTGTGGGGTCGAAATTTTCCGTTAGTTAGGTTTCTCCAGGAAGAAGTGAAGAAATAGAGGTCAAAAATGGTTGTCAGGCACATAGAGCTACCTGTAATTGGCAAAGTTAAGCATCCAAGGCTGTGGCTAATGGGGTTAATAGGGGTGATCACAGCAGGGACAATTGGCATAGTTGTAGTCTCTCAGGTATTAGTCAAGTCTCAAATTAGTGAAGAAAAAATTAGGGAGCTAACCATTCCTGTGGTAGCCAAAAACATCACTTTACGAATTCCTGCCAGTGGTAAAATTGTACCAATTGAAAGTGTGAATATTAGTCCCAAAAATCCTGGCATCCTCGAAAGTTTAATGGTGGAACAGGGTGATAGGGTAAAAAAGAATCAAGTCATTGCCCGGATGGATAGTGCAGATATTCAAGCACGTATTGCTCAGGCAAAGGCAAATATTGCTCAATCCAAGGCCCAATTAGACCAAGCGATTGCAGGTAGTCGTTCCCAAGAAATTGACCAGGCAAAAGCCCGCTTAGCACAAGTACAAGCCCAGTTGACAGCATTAAAGGCTGGTAATCGTCCCCAGGAAATTGCCCAAGCACAAGCACAGGTAGATGCAGCAGCAGCAAAGGTAATGTTAACTAGTGAACAAGTCAAGCGTTATCAGTATTTATACCAACAAGGTGCAGAAAAGAAACAATTATTGGAGCAAAACATTAGTGAAGATCGGACAGCTCAAGCCAATCTCAGGGAAGCTCAAAAACGCTTAGCTTTGCTCAAAAGTGGTAGCCGGATAGAAGATATAGAACAGCAAAAAGCAGCTGTTATGGAAGCCAAAGCAGCCCTAGAACTGCTAGAAAGTGGTTCTCGTCCAGAGGAGATTGCTCAACGCCGAGCCTCATTAGCTTCTGCCACTGCCCAACTACAAACTGAATTGGTAAACCTAGAAGATACGGTGATCCGTGCTCCTTTTAGTGGGGTAATTACACAGAAGTACACCAATGTTGGTGCATTTGTTACTCCTACTACCTCCGCTTCTGCCAGTGCATCGGCAACTTCCAGTTCTATTGTTGCCTTGGCATCGGGGGTAGAAGTACTAGCACAGGTTCCAGAGGCTGATATCGGTAGAATTAAGCCAAAACAGGTAGTAGAGATTGTCTCTGATGCTTATCCGGGAGAAATATTTAAAGGTCGTGTCCGCTTGATTGCCCCAGAAGCAGTTAAGGAAGAGGGGGTAACTTTATTTCAAATTAAAGTGCGGATTAATACGGGCAAACAGAAACTAATTTCTGGTTTGAATGTAGATTTAACATTCTTGGGTGAGCAAATAGAAAATGCTTTCATGGTGCCCACAGTAGCAATTGTTACAGAAAAAGGCAATACAGGTGTACTGATTCCTGATACCAAAAATCAACCCCTATTTCGTCCCATTACCATTGGTTCTCAAGTTAAAGACAAAACCCAGATTTTAGAAGGGGTTAAACCAGGCGATCGCATTTTTCTTGATCCCCCCAGAAACTACAAGCGCAAGTAAGGGAGAGGAAAATCATGAATCTAGTTGAAAGCCTACAAATGGCAAGTAAAACTCTGGTCTCGAATAAGTTGCGTAGTACCTTGACTATGCTGGGGATTATCATTGGTAACGCTTCCGTAATTGCTATGATTGGTGTAGGGGAAGGGGGACAAAAGTTTGTCGCCAAGCAACTGCAATCCTTGGGAACCAATGTTCTGTTTGTCTTACCGGGAAATCGAGAAACCCAGCGTGTGATTCGAGATACCCCAAAAACTTTAGTTTTGGCAGATGTCAGGGCACTTGCCACCCAAGTACCAACGTTGGCTGCGGTTACAGGGGAGTTAAATACTAGACAGCTAGTGACGTATCAGAACCAGAACACTAATATCAATATTGTTGCCACTACCTCTACTTTTCCAAGAGTCAGGGATTTTGATACAGCCAAAGGTCGCTTCTTTTCTGAAATCGATCTCAAACGTAACAACCAAGTTACCGTTTTAGGTGCTGACTTGGCAGAAAGGCTGTTTGGAAATCGCAATCCTGTGGGCAAACAGTTAAGAATCAAAAATTTTAGTTTCCAGATTATTGGGGTTTTAGAACAGAAAGGTTCAACTGTAGGAATTAATTACGACGAAGTCGCACTAGTACCAATTACAACCGCAGCTAACAAAATTGTCGGTAGAACTTCTCCCTATGGAATTGAGTTAACTTACCTAAGTGCTGCGGCTAAAAATGAAGAGAGTGTGGATGCTGCAATATTTCAAATAACAAACTTACTGCGGTTGCGCCATAAAATCACTGGGGAAGATGATTTTACTATCCGCACCCAAAAAGATGCATTACAAATCGTCGGACAAATTACTGGTGCTTTGACATTTATGTTAGCGGCGATTGCAGCTATTTCCCTGATTGTAGGGGGTATTGGCATTATGAATATTATGCTAGTATCCGTCACCGAGCGTACCCAAGAAATTGGCTTACGCAAAGCAATTGGTGCTACTCAACAAGATATACTCCTCCAGTTCATCATTGAAGCCGTAATTCTCTCCGGTGCAGGAGGTTTAATTGGCACAGCCTTGGGAGTAGGAGGAATATTACTAGTAGCCAGCTTAACCCCCCTAGAAGCAGGTATTTCCGCATCTGCCATTGCCATTGCTGTCAGTGTATCCGGAGGTATAGGTTTATTCTTTGGTGTTTTCCCAGCTCGCCGTGCCGCCCAATTAGACCCAATTGTCGCATTAAGAAGTGCTTAATTTGACAAAAATAGCGCTACGCACATAAGTAATAAGTAGGGTCTGCTGAATAACTGAAAAATATTGATTTATCAATGCTTTGAGGCTATTTTATTGGGGACTAAGTGCAAGGAAATTAGGATTTTAAATCTAAAATCCTTGCATCTGTTATTTTTGATGGCAAAAAGAATAGAAATAAAGAGGCTGGAACTACTCCCTACTCCCTACCCTCACCAAAAGACTTTTATGCCTAACGGCATGCTCCGCGAACAGCAAGCCCTAAGTAATAAGTTTACTGCTCATAGGTTTGAGCCTTCGACAATGTCCGCGCCTTAATTGCGTAGTGCTATATAATCGAAGACCTATCATTTGATACTAGAAATGATTGTATTTATCCTGAACAGATTAACTCTGGGAGGAAAACGTAATTATATACATAATTTATAGACTCACTGACCGAGAATATTCTGAAAATGCTTAGACTGTCTTCATAGTTATTTTGGAAATGGATAATTTTTTAATTGTATTTAAAATCGTATTCTATTTGACGGTATCCATTAACAACAAGTGTCCATGATGTAAATTTAGTTTTGGCTATTGAGCCGCCATTAATGTGAATGATACAACCTATACTGGCAACTCTATTTGGAATAAACAAGTATATCATCGTCTCAAGCTTGCCTTAAGTCTTAGTTTGCGGCGACAAATTTTTATCGGGGTGTGTGATGATCTCAGCTTGAGGAATCAAGTCGCGGCTCATTTGCATTCAACTTTAGCATATCCAGTAGGACAGGTATTACATCAGTCAGTTGATGAAAAGCAAGAATCTAGTACCCCTGCTTATCCTCGTATTGTTACCCTACGTTTAAATTTAACTGACCCCAACCCCATTCTTCAGATAGATCGGTGGTTAAACAAATATCCATCACCAATTGTCGGAGGTAATCCTGATAGCCCTGGTAAACCACTACCCATACCATCTTTTCAAATTGTAGGTGTTGAACAGTTAACTCGACAATCAGTAGCTGTGCAACGCATGTTTTTAAGGTCTTTATGTTTGACAGAGCAGTATTTGTCTAAAGATGACTTTAGTCGCTGTTTTGAATCGAGTTTACTATTATGGGTTCCTCGTCCTTGGTTATATGTAATTAAGAATTCAGCACCACAATTTTGGAAGTACCGTAGTGGTATATTTGTCTTTGCTGGAGAACCTACACCTCTAAATCAAGCTGAAGATGCATCAGCACCTGTTGCCAATTTTCCCAGTCTTGACTCTCAGAATTTAAAGCAATCCCTACTTCCAGAATCTCCGATTCAATCACAGTCAAACCTACCACAAAAATCATCTGTTACCCGAGGAGATAAACCTCAAGATGAAGTTCCATTTACTCCAATAGTCGAATCAGTCAAATTAGAATTACCTCAACAGCAATCTCAGGATGAAAATATCCCTACTTCCCCAACTACATCACTTAATTTGTCTCACATTAATCAAGAGTTAAGTGAATTAGTTCTGAGCACCATTAATACCCTCAATTCTCAAGCAACTGAAGAAGAAAAACAAGCACAGCAAATTTTGCAGGAAATTGAGGCATTACATGCTCAAAACGCATCTCCAGAAGAGTTAGCAGCAGCATATCAAAGTTTAGGTAATTTATATCGGTTGCAAATTGAACAAGGATATAACACCCTAGAAAATTTGATGGTGGCAATTATGGCCTACCAAGAAGCGATTACCTATAATGATAGCTCACCTCAGATCCCAGATATTTTGAATGACTTGGGTACACTTTATTGGATGTTACACCGTATGCCTCCCAACTCTGAGTCGGGGACATCATACATTGAGCATGGGATTGAATTTTATCATTTAGCACTGAAAATGATTTCTCCAGATACCCATAGTGATACCTATGCCAGAATTCAAAATAATTTGGGAACTGCCTATGGGGATCTAGCCAGATTTTCCCACCCCGCAGAAAATTGGCAAAAAGCAATATTCGCTTATAATCAAACACTTCTTTATCGTACGGAGTCAGTTGACCCCAGTAAATATGCATCTTGCCAAAATAACCTGGGAACGGCTTATTGGCATTTAGCACAGTATGAGCAACCAGTTACCTATTTACAAGATGCGATCGCGTCTTATAACCTTGCTCTTAAACACTACAATGCTGAATCAGAACCTCTTAAATATGGGATGATCGAAAATAATATCGGTACTGCTTACTGGAATTTAGCTCAATATGAAAATCCGAAAGAGAATTTACAACTAGCTATTGGTGCTTACCAGGAAGCTTTAAAGTATCGAACTCCAGCAAATTTACCTGTCGGTTGTGCGACTACCCAAAATAACCTAGGTACTGCCTATTGGCATCTAGCTAATGTAGATGAAACGACTAAGGAAAACAAAGGAAATCTACTGTTGAAGTCGATTGCAGCATATGATGAGGCTCTGGCTTTAGGTCATTCCTTGAGTATTGCTAATTTAAGCTTTGACCTATTTGCCACCCATAATAATCTGGGACTTGCCCATTATCAATTGGCAACGGAAAAATTGATTGCTAGTGACAAAGAGACTATTTCCCAGCATCTAGAAATTGCCTTAGCCAATCACTTACAAGCCTTAAATGGATTTCGCGAACACCCAGAAACTTATAAATCGACATTGGCTTATGTGACTAAAACTGTTCGTGCTTTCCATGAGCTATTAGGGATACAAGGGCAAAATTTAGCTTTATCTAAAATTCCAGGTCAAATTTTATCAGAGATTATGCCCAATCTATAAAAATTCTCAAATATATCAAGCTAATTTTTGCTCCAAAAGCTGATACATCAATTTTTATAATGATCCAATAAACCCTACTTATTACTTATTATTTATTACTTATTACTTAATATCAATCGTCTTGTAAAGTTTCAATTAATAAATCTACCTGCTGTTGTCGTGACTGCAAAAAATTCTCACATTCTTGTAAATACTCAACTGCTTGAGAGAATTGCTCAAATACCTGTTCTAAATCCAAATCTCCTGCCTCAATGCGATCAATAATTCCCTCTACTTCCGCTACCCTTTGTTCGTAACTCCAAGCAGAGGTTTCATCACTCTTAGGTTGTTTCTTGATTCTAGCCATATACCATTTTTGATTTTAGATTAGTCTACGTCATTCTTTTGGACTTCCATTACCTGCATCCTGGCGGCTCCCGCACCTAAATGCACCAATACCTCATCTCCGACTTTTAACTCAGCAGCACTACGAGCGATCACTCCATTTTCTTGTCTTACCACCGCATAACCACGCTTTAAAACTGCCTTGGGATCTAAAGTTACCAATTTTTGCTGTAACATATTTATATGCTGGGTTACCTGCTGCAACTTTCCTGTCATAGCCTGTATTAATCGTTGAGATTGCCAATCCCTTGCCTTGATTTCCTGGTCTAATAGTCGATCTAAGCGCAAACGCCGTAACCTATTTTCTAATCCATTGAGTTGATTTATCCCAGATTCCAACTCCCTATGTACAACTTGTTGCAAAATAGCAATTCGTTGGCGATGGTGATTGTATAAATCCGCAAGTATGGGCACAACTAGCTCTGCCGCCGCCGTGGGAGTATGCACAGCCACATCTGCGACTAAATCTACCAATGATTCATCCCGTTGATGACCAATACCAGTAATTACCGGAATAGAACAATTGGCAACGGTTCTAATCACCCGCTCATCATTAAAACAACCTAGTTCTTCCACTGCGCCACCACCCCGAGATAATATTAGCACCTCTGCCCGTCCATCCTTTTCTACCCTTTGAATTGCTCTGGCAATGGAATCAGGTGCTTGTTCTCCTTGGACTGTGGCAGGGGAAAATAGTATATGTAAAGCAGGGTATCTAGATTTGAGAGTTTTTTGCATATCTCCCCAAGCTGCAGCAGTAGGAGAGGTGACAATTGCAATGGTTTGGGGGTGATGGGGAAGAAGTTTTTTCCTTTCTGGAGCAAATAGCCCTTCTTCTTGTAGACGATTTCTCAATTGTTGGTAGCGTAAAGCTTGTAATCCTGCTCCAGCAGGTAAAACTTGCCATACAGTCAGTTGATATTCTCCTCTTTGGAGATATAAACGAATGCTACCTAACACCGTAAACTGTTCGCCTACAGTGGGGAATTGTACCAGTTTCCCTAATTGGTTGTTCCAAGCTACACATTTAATGGCGACTCCAACTTCTGGATCTTGTAAGGTGAAAAATACCCCACTGCGATGGTGATTGCTGCTAGATACTTCACCAGTTACCCAAACTTGGCGTAATTGTGGATCTTTTTCTAATAAAGTTTGGATGTATTCTGTGAGCTCAGCAACTGAAAGTGCTATGTTGGAAGTCATTTCAGTTATCAGTTTCTTTCATCACTG
>NZ_FYBH01000403.1 GCF_900185595.1 Calothrix rhizosoleniae SC01 | reverse complement strand
AGATGAACCAACAACTTTTTTAGATTTAGCTCATCAGATAGAAGTTTTAGATTTATTGTGGGAATTAAACCAAAACCAAGGAGGAACATTGGTAATGGTATTGCATGATTTAAACCAAGCAGGTCGTTATGCTGATTATTTAGTTGCGGTTAAAGATGGTCAGGTTTTTGCAACTGGGAAACCGGAATTGGTGATGACAGAAGAAATGGTCAGAGAAGTTTTTGGTTTGGAATGTCGAATTGTACCCGATCCAGTTTCTGGAACACCAATGTGTGTTCCCATCGGCAGAAAGAGAAAAAACACATATCAGGAAATTTCTCAATAAATTCGTAACTAGGGATTGATAAATAATGAAATAATCATGAACTAACAATGAGACAAAAATGATAATTGACATGTAGAAAATAAACTATAATTCAACACAAGATTTATATTTTATTTAACAAATGGAATTATCAAATTCAATTTTACTTGCTTTTGGATTAGCTGCTGATGCTTGTGCAGTATCTCTCAGTAGTGGGCTGACTATTAGACATCTCAAAATATCTAAAGCCACTAAAATAGCACTTTTTTTTGGCATATTTCAGGCAATTATGCCCTTAATTGGTTGGTTCTCTGGACTAACTATCAGAAGTTTTGTAATTAGTTTTAACCATTGGATAATATTTGGTATACTTACCTATCTTGGTGGGAAGATAATTTTTGAATCTTTTGACGACAGTGATGATGAAAAACCAAAGTTTAATTGTTTGGAGCTGTATACTCTTATAGCACTATCAATAGCTACTAGTATTGATGCTTTTGCCGCAGGTTTAGGATTATCAACTTTAAAAATTTCAATTTTCTTGACAGCTACTATAATTGGAACAATTACTTTTATCTTGTCATTTATTGCAATTTATGTTGGCCATTTCTGTGGGGATATGCTTAAACAAAAAGTAGAAATTTTTGGTGGAGCTAGCCTGATTTTTCTAGGAACAAAAATTTTAATTGAGGCATTTGGATAGTTCTAAACAAGTGGTGATTTCTATTTTCCTTCTCCTTGTACAGAAGAGATTGCAGTGTAAATTTATCTGGTTAATAAAATTCTGTTGAGCCATGAACACTCAAGTAATGCAAAGCCGAGCTGCTGAAATATTAGTATCTTCCCAAACACCTATTCTTTCAGTGCAAGACTTGGGTCGAAAAATGGATGAATCCTGGATTTGGCGTAACTTAAAATTTGAATTATTTCCAGGTGAAAAAGTTGCTATCTTGGGTGCTTCAGGCTCTGGTAAAAGTTTACTTTTGCGGACTTTGGCTGGACTCGATCAAGTGCAAGCAGGGCAAATAATCTTTCAGGGAAAAAGTATTGATACTTGGCATTTACCTGAATATCGCTCCCAAATTATTTACCTACATCAGCGTCCAGCTCTATGGGAAGGAACTGTAGAGTCAAACTTAGAAAAAGTCTATCAGCTCAAAATCAATCGTCATTTAGTTTATAACCGTACTGCAATTCTTGATTATTTGCAAATTTTGCACAAAAGTGATGACTTTTTAAAACGTCCGGTAAATGCTATTTCTGGAGGTGAAGGACAAATTGTGGCTTTTTTACGAGCATTGCAACTTGCACCCAAAATACTACTGCTCGATGAACCTACCGCTTCATTAGATGCTCAAACTGCCCATAGTTTAGAAGAATTGGTAGCAACTTGGCAAGCCCAAGAAGCACAACGGGCATATCTTTGGACAAGCCATGATCCAATACAGTTACAGCGAGTTAGCAACCGTCAAATTAGTTTGCAAGGAGCAGATTGATGGAAACAAACTATATTTCCATTAGCTACCCTCAACTGGCTTTAGCAACTTTATTTATTGTAATCAATGTTTGTCTTTCTCTAGCTTTAAAATTGGGATTGACACAAAGTCTGATAGTTGCATCCATGCGAATGATAGCGCAACTATTAGTGGTGGGTTATGCCTTGCAGTGGGTGTTTACTCTGAGTAACCCTTTTTTGGTATTACTTGTAGCTGTTGCAATGACCACCATTGCTGCCCTATCAAGTGTCAACCGTACTCGCAGAAGATTTCCCAGTATTTATTGGAACAGCTTTGTCTGTCTTTTGAGTGCTTCATTTTTAGTTACAGGGTTAACAGTAAATGGAATTATTCGCGTTCAACCTTGGTATGATCCGCAATATTTAATTCCTTTATTGGGTATGGTTTTGGGTAATGCGCTAACGGGTACATCTCTCGCACTAGATAAATTTATGGAAGATTTGAGCAGTAAACGCGAACAAATCGAGGCATTGTTAACATTAGGAGCTACTCGTTGGGAAGCAGCACATGAAACATTAAAAGAAGCACTACGAACGGGGATGATTCCTACAATTAATTCAATGATGGTGATGGGGTTAGTTAGTCTACCAGGAATGATGACTGGTCAAATATTGGCTGGTGCTAGTCCTACTGATGCAGTACGCTACCAGATTCTAATTATTTTTACTCAAGCTTCGGGAACGGCTTTGGCTACGATAGGTGTATTGACTCTAGCATTTTTTGCTGTGTTTAACTCACAGCATCAATTGAGTGTGACTTTCTCCTTGTACAGATAAGATTACGCGGATTCGCGTCATTACTTCTAGAACACCGATTCAGTATTCATAATTCAATCGAATTCAATCCAATTCATGGATTTCGCCATCTATCAAACAGCGAATTATCGTTGGTTGTTGATGAGAAAAACAGTTTTTGGCATTCGTGAATCGGTGTTCTAAAAGACTACCCCTGTGTGTAGTGAAGTGAGGGTTTATCAATAAATTTTGCGCCCCGAACGCATTTTTTCGGAATTTTTTGTACTAGCATCTAATAACTCTAGGTTTGCCCATTTAAAATCGATTTAGAAAAAGCTGAAGTATTGAATCAGTGTTTTTGGGTTTGGGATGCTGGAATTGCATTAAGTGCTTGGTATAGGGGATGTTCCATAGGAAACACAGTTGGGAGTTTAAACTCCTGTGTTCTGCCTGTATTGGGACACTAATTAGAGCATAAAATGCGTCATATTAGTAAGTAAATTAAAACTTCTTTAGAAAAATTTAAAAAAGCTAACAATGCTAGGAATGTGAAATATGGCAGTGAAGAAAG
>NZ_FYBH01000447.1 GCF_900185595.1 Calothrix rhizosoleniae SC01 | reverse complement strand
TGTTGTGCAATGATTTTTTGTTTAATTTTGGTTAGTTTTAGCGATTACAGATGCATTGGTTAATTTACCATCTTCCAGAGAAATAATCCGATCTGCAATGTCTAGAATCCGATTATCATGGGTGACTAGCAAAATAGTGCAATGCTGCTCCCTGGCTAACTTTTGCATTAAATTCACCACATCTCTACCAGTCTTACTATCCAAGGCGGCTGTAGGTTCATCCGCAAGTACAATTTTAGGTTGACTGACTAAAGCACGAGCGATCGCTACCCGTTGTTTTTGTCCTCCTGAGAGACTTTCTGGATAGTAATGCAAATGATTGGCTAAACCAACTAGCTCCAGTATTTTTGCGGAACGCTCATTCATTTCTTTAACTGGAATACCACTGTGAATTTCTAAGCCCATTCTGACGTTTTGTAATGCTGTCAAACTTTCATGTAAATTATGTGCTTGAAAAATATAACCATTATTACGTCTTACTCTGTCCATTTTTCTAGAATTTGCACCATACATTTCTTGCCCTAAAATTTTTAAACTGCCTTCTTGGGTTGAACGCAAACTACCCACCAAAGTGAGGAGTGTTGTTTTACCAGAACCAGAAGGACCAGTCATCAGGACAACTTCCCCGGCTTGAATCTCCAAATTAATACTAAATAATACTTGTTTGCGTAATTTCCCTATACCAAAATAATGGTTTAGATTGTTGATTGATATAATAGGTTCCATAAGAATTATAGGTTTGAAATTTGTTATTTATTTGAGATTATGTGGGGACGATAGGATTTATCCCACAGTCTCCGGTTTCATCCCCTGTCTGAAACACGAAACACCCAACCATGTTGCTCTTTCTCACAGGCTTTCACTTTCTCCTTACATTTTGGTAAATTAAATTTTTTTGAGCACGGTATCTACACAGATTCAATTAAACTCAACTGACTAAATATACTATATAATAGAACTAATCGGTTTAGTTTGATTTTTGCATGAGGTTGGCTTAATTGTTTGATGGGGACGAACCTCCCAACTCTTGATTTGCAAACCCTTAATTGAAATATCGCCTTATGTATTAAAATTTAAAAATGGCAAGAAATAAAGTAAGTAATATTGATGGTGGAACTTCAATCAATAAAGTTGACAAAATTCTCCAAGGAGCTATGCAGGAGTTCCTAGTACATGGATATGCTGGTACAAGTATGGATAAAGTAGCAGCAGCAGCAGGTGTATCTAAAGCGACTGTTTATAGCCATTTTCAGGATAAGGAAGGATTATTTAAAGCCTTAATTGAGCAAAGAACACGCAAAAAATTTCAGTCAGTTTTTGGGAAACAACCCTTAGAAGGAGAACCAAACATTATACTGCGTCAGTTAGCAATGAAAGCATTGGCGCAAATGTCAGAAGATGAAGAACACCGGGCATTAATGCGGGTAATAATTGGGGAATCTGGGCGATTTCCCAAGTTAGCTCAGGTTTGTGTTCTCTACATGATGAAACCAGTGTTTGAGACTTTGAGTCAGTACCTAAGTTCTCATCCCGAATTGAATTTACCCGATCCAGAAGCAACAGCAAGAGTTTTTGTCGGGACGTTAGTGCATTTTCATATTACCCAGGAAGTTTTGCATGGCAAAGATATTCTCCCCATGACAAATGAACGTTTGATTGATTGTTTAGTTGATTTAATGCTGAATAATTCTTAATTGCGATCGCTAATGTTACGTGAGTTCGACGAACTAAAAAACAGCAGGAGGTAGAGCAGATAAGTCTTTTGGATCAATATCAATAGATGGTTTTTTGGGCAAATAGGTGTAAGCAGTCAATCCTGCCATCAAGTTAACTAAAAAATTAAAAATACTAAGATGACGAGAATGTTCTATCTGACACAGGTTTTTGAGATGGTCATTACTTCGCTTAAGTGAATTCTCGAAAAGCACCGCCCTTCACTAGCCATTGATGGAAATTGTGGCACTTGTTTCCACCACTGTTCCCAGGTTGAGCAAAAATCGTCTACATCGCAGAAAATCTTGGTTACATCCAGGCGAGATACAATTGTGGACATGGCTGGGACACCTTGAAATTTTTGTTCTC
>NZ_FYBH01000402.1 GCF_900185595.1 Calothrix rhizosoleniae SC01 | reverse complement strand
GGTGGTAATGTGACGATTGATGGTGGTGGATTAACAGCTTTGGATGGAAGAGTGGAATTAGGTGGTTTAGCTGGTAAGGGAAGAATTGGCTTGAATGTAGATGGGAATAACCTCAGCTTAAGTTTTCCTACAGGAGTAGAAAGAAGTGATGTTACGATCGCAAATAATGGGAGTATAAGAGTTATCGGTAATGATGGTGGAAGTATAGCGATTAATGTTCGGAATTTAGAAATCACAAACGAGAGTTTCCTGTTTGCGGGAATAGATACTGGTAATGTTTCTGAGCAAAGTAAAGCAGGAAATATTGATATTAATGCAACGGGGGTCATAAAACTTAACGATATTAGCTTTATTCATAACTATATTTTCCTAGGAGCAAAGGGACAGGGAGGAGATATAAATATCAGCACTAAAACATTACAAGTAGAAGGTATAGCAGAAATTAGTACTAGTACATTTGATTTAGGTGCGAGTGGAGATATAACCATTGATGCTCAAAATATTCAACTCATTGGTGGAATAAAAGATTCTTCTCTTAGCGGTTTTTCTCTTAGCGGTTTGTTTACAACAACGGAGTCAACGGGGAATGCGGGTAATTTGAATATCAAAACTAATACCTTACTAGTAAAAGATGGGGCACAGGTGAGCGCTAGTACATTTGGTGATGGTGTGAGTGGAGATATAACTATTGAAGCTCAAGATATTCAACTCATTGGTGAAAACCAAATGGTTTACCTAGCGGTTTGTTTATAACAACAGATTCAACAGGGAATGCGAGTCGTTTAAATATCAAAACTAATACTTTACTAGTAAAAGATGGGGCACGGGTGAGCGCTAGTACCCTTGATGCAGGTGACGGTGGAGATATAACCATTGAAGCTCAAGATATTCAACTCATTGGTGAAAGGAAAGATGGTTTACCTAGCGGTTTATTTTCAACAACAGATTCAACAGGGGATGCGGGTGGTTTGAATATCAAAACTAATACTTTACTAGTAAAAGATGGGGCAGAGGTGAGCGCTAGGACCTCTAGTGAAGGTAAGGGTGGAAATATAAAAGTTAATGCTGAAGATATTCAACTTATTGGTGAAAGAAAAGATTCTTCCCCTAGCGGTTTGTTTACAACAGCATTTTCAACAGGGAATGCGGGTGAAAATTTGAATATCAAAACTAATACTTTACTAGTAAAAAATGGAGCACGGGTGAGTGCTAGTACTTTTGGTGCTGGTGACGGTGGAAATATAAATATTGAAGCAAAAGATATTCAACTTATTGATGAAAACAAAGATGGTTTACCTGGTGGTTTGTTTACAACAACAGATTTAATTGGGGATAGCGGGTAAAAGTTT
>NZ_FYBH01000400.1 GCF_900185595.1 Calothrix rhizosoleniae SC01 | reverse complement strand
AGTAAGGAGAGGGATGTTCGATAGGACAGGGTGAGGTTTTGTTGTATTTTATTTCATCCTCAATCCTTAGTTCTTTTCCCCTTTGCACTTCTTTCTCTTTACCCTTCTTGAGCGGAGCGATCTAAAATTTTTTTTTGCAAATAAGCTATAGACTTGCTAGAGAAGATTGTTTATTCTAAAGTATATGATTGGATTTGTTTTTCTAGTTCTTCATTAATTATTTCCTTACCGATTTCAGGATTATCTAGATTAACTTTGATAAAAGCTGTTTTATCTTTGTCTGTGAATCTTTTATCATTATCAGAATCTTTAACTATTTTAATAAACATAGCGCCAACGCTCTGAATAATATTCCAATTCATAATCTGGGTATTATCAGGAGTTATTTGTTTGATATTTTTTCCTGATATGTCTGATATATAACCAACGATGGCATCTTGAGAATCGAGTTGCTTATTACCATTGGTGTCCTTTTCAATTATTTTATAAAACCAAAATTTTTGTGTTTCCTTACCAGATTCTTGTTTATATTCTAATAGTTTAAATTTGTTGATTAAGGCTTTTTTATTTAATAAAACATGAGCTTTTCCATCTTTTTTGGCATAAAAAATAATATTATAAGGTTTTATACTACCATTCTTACCAGAATAACGAGAAGAACCAAATAAAAAATTACTTTCCTGATTTCCAGTCCCGACATCAACTGGAATCATTAGATAATCTGATTTTTCATTAATGATTAAATTGCCATAAATAATATGAGGATCTGAATTTTTTATAGCATTCCCATCAGTTAAATTATTTTTTTCTATATTGGGATTTGAAGAACAAGAAACAGATAAGCCAACGCATAAAGTTAATGTCGTTATGTGCTTAAATAAATTACGAATTACCATATATATTAACCAACACAGTATCGAGGTAGTAAGTAAGTCGGCACAATAA
>NZ_FYBH01000398.1 GCF_900185595.1 Calothrix rhizosoleniae SC01 | reverse complement strand
AAGACCAGTTGTTTGGGTGATAGATTTAGTAAATTCTTTTTCACTGCGCTATTTTTCTTACAGGTTCTATTGTTGATGCTGATTCAGTAATACTTCTAACTCGTTATCAGAGAGGTGAGCAACGTCATCAATCAATTGGGCTACCTGGTGAATACGAGCTTGCTCTTCTTGATTTTTCCCCAGGGTTCGAGCCATCTCTGCAATGGTTGGGGTTTGATTCAGTGCTAGCAAAGAAAGGGAAATCTGAAAGGTTTCTTGAATCTCGGTAATGATATCAGTCGCTTCCAGGGATTGACCCCCTAGTTCAAAGAAATTGTCATATATACCAATGGGTTCTATATCCAGGGCTGCTTGCCAGATTTTCGTGAGAACAGACTCTAGAGATATACGTGGAGCCACATAATTGGATTTAGGGAGGACTGGATTAGGGATGATAGTCGAGTCTTTGTCTACTGCATCCTTATCTGTCTTAGGAGTCTCGAATGTTGGAATTAGGGGCAATGAGTCATCCAGACTAACCCAGGTTTTGGGCTCAGCCATACCCACTACAACTTTTCGAGAACCGGTAAAAGGTTCTCGCCCGTGAGCAACCCGCAAATTATCGAGCCAAAGAACATCGCCAGTTTGCCAAGGAAAGGTGATAGTTGACTGATGGTAAGCTGCGCGAATCTCATCTAACACTTCAGGCTCAATTGGGCTACCATCACCGTAATAGGTGTTGTTAGGCAACTCTTCTAGGGAAAATTCAGCCAACATGGTCTGCTGAAGCTTCAAGGGCAGGGTAGAGACATGCAGCACAGCTGCATGATTGAACCAGACCATCTGCCCTGTTTGGGGATGTTTAACTGCCGCCGGCCTCACTTGACGTGTTCTTAGGCGATTAAGACCTCGCCACTCTAGCTCAATCCCCGTTTTTTTACAAAAGGCTTCTAAAGTAGCTCGATCTGATGTGCCAAAAGCTTCCTGCCAGGGCAAACCGTAGCTATTACCAAAATTGCGGACATACATTACCCCTTGTTGCAAAAACCGAGTTCGGGTTTCAGGACTGATGTATTGAAAAACCTTGGCGATGTCAGCAATCGGTGTCTCACCTCCCTGTTGAGGGGCTGTCATGCAATAAAAGAAAATCTGATGGGGCCAGGTATAGGCAAACGAATTTTCGTTATGCAGAAAAATGCGATGGCTGGGTGGATATTCAGTTGAGGTATAGATATGTCCTCTCACCGTGCGCCGAGGAGTAGCCCGATCCTGATAAGGTATTAGATCCCCAGCAAGGGATTGAATGGTTTGCTCAAAATCTTGTATGCCTGCTAGCTGAAAATTCCTGAATAGGATGGCACCATAGTTAACCAGTTGCTGGCAAAGCCTTGATTTATTTTCGGTAGCCCACCTCTGTAAACATGTGTTCTGATTGGGCGATTTGATCAGCAATGGCAAGACAGGTGTCTCCATTAGTCGGTCATTGGATGGTTGGTGAGATTGACCTGGTGATATTGGTAATAATCTCAAAGAATGGTCTGTTAGCCCTAGTTTTTGTGCCAAACCAATTCTTTGCCGTTTACCTGTAGGACCCTTGGGTATTTCATCCACAAACATGACTATGCGAGGAATTTTAAAATCAGCTAGTTTTACTGCTGCAAATTCCTTGATTTCTTGTTCTGTTGCTGATGCTCCCTGCTTGAGAACCGCAGCAACTGCGACATCTTCACCCAGGAGGGTATGAGGAGTGGCAAAAGTAACTATCTGTTCAATTGCAGGATGGTCTAAAAGCACTTCATCTACTTCACGGGGAGAAATCTTTTCACCACCACGGTTAATAATTTCCTTAATCCGACCCTTAAGAAACAGGTAATTATCCGTATCTAAATAACCCAAGTCACCTGTGCGGAACCAGCCATTGGTAAAAGCAGTTTCATTCGCCTGGAGATTGTTTTCGTAACCTTGAGTCACATTGGCTCCCCGAATTACTACTTCCCCAATTTCTCCCGGTGACAATAATTTACCCATCTCGTTCATAATTGCTACTTCTGACCCGACTGCAATTCCCACTGAACCAGGTTTACGCACAAGGGGAGGAAGAGGATTACTAACCATTTGATGAGAGGCTTCTGTCATCCCATAGGACTCGATTACCGGAGCATGGAAAACTTCTTCTAATTCTGCCATTAATTGAGGTGGTAAGGGGGCAGAAGAAGAGCGAATTAAGCGAATTGCAGAATGAGCAATGGTTTCATGGTTTGTTTCTGCCCGCGCCAAAATTGCTTGATGCATAGTGGGAACCGCA
>NZ_FYBH01000397.1 GCF_900185595.1 Calothrix rhizosoleniae SC01 | reverse complement strand
CTTAAAATCTATTGTCGCCAGTGTAGGTATAGATGATGCTGGAGTCCGGATGGCAGCTACCTCCACATTAGATCCCCAGTTGAGTAAATTTCAATATAAAAACACTCCTGGAAAGATTATTTCTCGATTTCCTGAAGATACTATTGCCATGATTAGCGGTGAAGGAATTAATCGTTGGTGGTTGGCGATGTTGGAACAGTCCAAAGATTATCCCGAATTTAATCAAACAGTTAATCTTGCCCGCACTCAACTACAACGATTTAATATTAATTTGGATCAAGATGTTTTTAGCTGGATGAATGGGGAGTTTGGGGTAGGAGCCATTCCCGCTAATCAAGGGTTGCTAGCACAAGTGGGATTTGGAGGAGCCTTTGTATTTAATACCAGTGATCGCCAAACTGCTGAAAAGACTCTATCTAAACTGGATAAAATTGTCCAACAACAACAAATAGTTAATGTTGCTCAAACTGATATAGGTGGTAAAAAGATTACTCAGTGGCAGATTCCAAGAGAAGGAGCTTTACTATCTCATGGTTGGCTGGATAAAGATACGGTATTTTTAGCTGTTGGTGATTCTATTGCCAAAGTGGTTGCATCTCCTCAAGGTAAATCCCTAGATCAAAGTGAGGATTTCAAAACTACTACTGGTTCTTTAGCAAAGCCAAATGGAGGCTATTTCTACTTGAATATGGAAAAAACTGTGTCTTTGCTCGAGCGTTTTGCTAGTCTCAGGGGTTCACCAGTTCCACCGGAATTAAATTCTATTCTTAATTCTATTCATGGCATTGGTATGGCTGCTAATAGTCCAGATAAATCTACCTCTGAACTAGAACTTTTGTTCGCTCTCAAAACTAAGGAATAATCCCAAACAAATCTTGTAGTGTAGGCATCTTGCCTGGATTAAGATATAGGGAGCTGTTCGGCTCCCACTACGAAAATTAAGTGGAACAACTATAAGAACCTATGGATATTGAACAATCCCCAACTTCAGCACAACAACCTGTAAGCCCTTGGCAATTCAAACCTTGGTGGTGTCAACCTTGGTCGATTATACTTACTGGCATCACTTTAATTGGTGGTAGTTGGTTAATATTTACAACAATTTGGTTAACCATTCTGGTTGCCATGCCAGTGTTAACTTGGATGGGTTTTTTCTTATTAGTTTGGCCTCAATTGATGATTCGCAGTGGCATGTTAACTGAAAGTCTCAATTCAGAGAAAGATTAGGAATATCTCACAAAGTAATAAGTAAAAAATAATAAGTACAGCACTGAAAAATTAGAGTGCGGATATTGTTGAAGCTCCAAACCGATGAATAGTGAACTTATTACTTATTATTTATTACTTGTGAATTTTTGTTGGTGATCTAAACATCCTATGGCTTCTTCTGTATTGGCAATGGATGGATTTACAGTACACTTGAGGCGGTAATCGTTATTAAAAAAGACACAATTGGAACAAGGAATTTGGTGCATCTGTTTGGCTGTAGTTATGGTGTCCTTTGCCGCAGACCATAAACTCCAAACTACAAGTATGATTAGCCCCCAGGCAAAGATAAATGCCATAGGAGCAAGTAAAGGTCTAATGGCATCAAATAGGTAATACAGTAATTGAAACACGGTACATCCTGGATAAAATTAGATAAATTCTGAGGTGTATTAGGTTCAAGTCCCAATACACCCGATTGTGAAAACTGAAAACTGAAAACTGATATTAAATTCCTGCATGACCAATTGCCAATCCTGCAACCAGCATTCCTAAGACAAGAAATGGTTGGGCACTGGCTTGATATTTAACATCATTCTCCAGGGGATTACGCAGGAAATACATATCCTGGAAGGTAATTTGCGGGATGACCAACAATAGTAAAATTGCCCCGTACAGGTTCTCATGAATGTAGAACAAATAACAAGCGATCGCAGCTTGAAATGTATCTATCATCACTACACAAATCCAAGCAGCAGTTTGTACGCCAAACATCACGGGTAAGGATTTTAACCCGAGTGTTTTGTCCCCTTCCACACTCTTAAAGTCATTGACAACGGCAATTCCCAAGCCAGCCATACTATAAATTAGGGTGAGGACAACTACCTTCCAATTCAGTTCTCCAAACAAAGCGTGACCCGCACACCAAGGTAAGGCGATATAACTAGCACCGAGGGCATAATTACCCAACCAACCGTTCTGCTTCAATTTGAGTGGGGGTGCAGAATAAATATATGCCAAGAATGATCCTAATAAAGCGATCGCAGTTACATTGGGGAAATCATGACCAGCCCACACATCTAAACCATATGCTATACCCAAACCAGCAAAAAGTAAGACAAAAATCTGGGCAATTACCCGTGGTATGGAAATAGCTCCGGAAGGAATGGGGCGATAAGGTTCATTAATTGCATCAATTTCGCGATCGTAGTAATCATTAATGGTTTGGGTATAACCAGTTAACAAAGGACCAGATAGCAACATGCAAGCCAATACCTTGAGTACATTATCCCATGACCAGGTATAGTGACCGGAAGAAGCTGCACCACAAATCACCCCCCACATTAAGGGAATCCAGGTAATTGGCTTCATTAGTTGCAGGTGGATTTTCCACACGGAGGTTTCCCCTGGTGCAGCACCTTTCATGCCTAGGAGTTGCCTAGCTTTAGAACTACCACTTTCATCAGAAATTACTTTTTCCCTAGTTGTGGCTGATTCTAATGGCTGATTAGTCTCGGGTTCAGACATAAGTTAAGAGTTTTGAGTTGAGAGTTAAGAGTGAAGGAGGGAAGGAATAGGGGCGGGGTTTCCGCGCTCGGAGTGAGAGAGGGAAGGAGTGAGAGAGTGAATATTAACTGTCAACTGTCAACTAACAAATAGCAACTATCAACTGTTCACTCTTAACTCCTTAAAGCGAGATTATCAAATAATGATGCTGAAACTTCGCGCCAGTAACAGATTTACCACTCAGAGCAGGGGGTAAAAAGATATTGCGTCGCTGGTCTCCTGCTTCTATAGTTACTTCTGGACCATACTGGGTAAGCTTGATTTGTTTTTTGTCAAATCCAGGCAAAAATAAACTTACCTTACGTTCATGGGCATCAATTTCTATGGGTTTGGGAGCTTGTAATGCTTGTGCTGTAAAGTTAGGTAGGGAATCAATTAGAGCTGAATCATCACTTAAAGATGTCTCTGGAACCACACTTACGGGTAAAGGGGCAAATTCTTCAGAAATATTATCTGTAGTGCCAGAAGATACTAGCATTAAACCACCTACTGTCAAACCCACTTGTTGGGCACTACCCCAAAGATAACGACAAGTAGCAAGTTCCACAGGATCGTTCGTGGATACCAAAAAAGCCGCTACACGTTTGGGATCCGCAACTGCTTCTTTACCCTTTTCCAAAAAGCCGCTAGCTTTATTGGCAGGTTGGGCAAAGTTATCTGCTGTCCAGTTGACATTAAATAAAGTATTAATTAGGGGTTGAATTACGGGGGATTCAGTCAGTGTTTTACCAATATCAGAATTCGTAAATAACTGGCGGAAGCGCCGCATATACCAACTCAGGGAATCTGGCATCCCCAACATCCGCAGGGTAATAGAATCACCAGTTCCATTGTAAATAATGGCATCATACTTGCCACTTTCATCATACTGGCGGATAGCATTGAGTGCTAAAGCACTGTCCATCCCTGGTAATATAGCCAACTCTTGACCATAAACATCTTTGAGGATAGGCGTTTTCAAATATTCCGCTTCTAGTTGCTTAACATCCTCCCAGCTACGCTCCAGCAAAACAGATGATTGTAACTGAACAACTTGTAAATTAGCAGCAATTTCCTGAGGATCGGGACCAACAGGAATACCCAATATAATTGGCATTGCTGGTTCAGCATTACCAGCCAAGAGTACGCGTTTTCCTTGACTAGCTAATAGTTTGGCTGCAGCGATCGCAATTTTTGTCCGATGGGTGCAACCAGTACCCAAAAATGTCAATATCAGGGACATTACGTGACTCCTATTGTGCCGCCTATGTTTTTCAATTCCAACTTAGCACTCGGCTGATAATGGTAGCTTAAGGTAGTTGCCTTGACAACAGTCCTCACCTTTATTGCTGGAGAGATTCTACTGTACTAACTTGATTTCATCCTCAAAAAACCAAGTAGAAAAATTATCTTCTTCAAACACTATCAGCACGCCAACTCCACTACCATCAGTCATTTTGTAGTCTTTAATGACACCAACCTTACCCAATCTTTTGGCAACTTCGCTAGATACGCGATCGCGCAGACGATAAACCTTAACCTTTTGTCCGATTTCCATTTTTTCTTAACAATGCAGTCAACCAAGACTAAGTGTAGCCGAATCGGGTACTCTCTGGTAATTATTACATCTATATTTAGTAGATTATGAATGAGATAAATGAGGATTAGAGTTTTGCTCTCTCTTGAGAGAAACAATCTTCTTGTCTCAAGATTTTTGATATTCTATAGTCTTGGTGCAATAGGCTGGCAATTTTGTTTGCTCTTGACTTGTAACCAGGAATATGGATAATTATCAGGTAATTGTGCTTAGTCAAAGGGAACTAATTGATTAGTTCATTGGTCAGGTTGCTTGAAAATTTGTAAAACAATTAAGCTTTTCCATTTCATGGATGGCACGTACAAACCATAATAAATATGCGATGATAGCACCCCTGCTAGGTCTGATTTTAGGAACGCTGATACTTTTATATACTCTTGTAACTTATACCGGTACTAAATTACTAAAAAACATACCTAGATCCTCCAAACAAGAAGGTAATTTATCTTTAGCAATAGGAAATATTCTGGTAGCATTAGCTCTAATGCTTGGTATTTTAGGCTACTTAAATTATATTAATGCCACTATATTACACAATACAAGAGTATTATTTTTTACATCTGGTATATTTTTAGTTGGATATCAAATTCTTAAATCTGTAAGGTTGAATAATTTTTCTTTTGCCGCTTTCAGATACAAAACTAACTTATCCCGGCGACAAATGCGACGCTATCGGGAATTGTTGTATGTACTGGTATCACGTAATTTAAAAACTCGTTATCGAGGGTCATTTTTAGGGGTTTATTGGTCACTGTTGAATCCTTTGATTATGACTGTTTTATATACAGCGATTTTTGGCACGACCTTTGCATCATATTATGGGAATTCTATCCCAAATTACGTATTGGCTGCATTTACTGGACTAGTTGTGATCAACTTCTTCTCAGCATCTACATCCCAAGCTTTGAGTAGTGTAGTGACTAATGGGGCATTGTTGAATAAAATTAGTCTGCCAGTAAGCATTTTCCCGGTATCAATGGTAGCAGCAAATATATTCCAATTTTCAGTAGGGGCATTGCCATTGTTAGCAGTAATAACTTGGATATATTCAAAAAATATAGTCAATGTTATGGCACTGCTGTTTCCATTTTTAGCCCTAGTTTTAGTGTGTACAGGGATTGGTTTTTTAGTCAGTGCCTTATATGTGTTTTTTAGAGACTTGCCTTATTTTTATGAACTAGTTGTCTTCGTTCTGTGGATTAGTAGTCCCGTATTTTATCCAGCAGCAATTGTTCCCAGCCAGGTAAAAAGATTTTTGGGTTTAAATCCTTTATCATCGATTATTGAAAGCTTGCGTCAAATTGCTTTATCAGCAGCTTTACCCGATTGGGGATTAATTGGCAATGCATTACTCAGTGGCATAATTATTTTGTCATTAGGATGGTTCTGTTTTCAAATGTGGCGTTCTCAGTTCATGGATTTGTTGTAAATGGAAGTCATTCGCTTAGATAGAGTTTCACTTTTAAGACGAACGCAAGAAGAGTTCTCTTATGATTTGAAGAAAACTATTTTGTCATTTTTAGAGGGTAGATACCGTAAAGTTGCCAAAAAATTAGTCCTAGATAGAATTGATTTTGTGGTTAATTCTGGAGACAAGTTAGGAATTATTGGTGCAAATGGTTCTGGAAAATCAACACTTTTAAAAGTAATTTGTGGCATACTACAACCAACGAATGGAACTGTAAGAGTAAAAGGCAATATCGCACCATTAATTGAATTAGGTGCAGGCTTTGATTCGGAAATTTCAGTTACAGATAATATTATTTTTTACGGAGTACTCTTGGGATTTGCCCATGACGAAATGGTGGAAAGAGTACCGGAAATTTTGGATTTTGCCGAATTACAAGATTATGCACTAGTTCCAGTAAAGGCTTTATCCTCTGGGATGACAGCGCGTTTAGGATTTGCGATCGCTACCGATGTACAACCAGATATTTTGATATTAGATGAAGTTTTGTCAGTGGGAGATGAAAGTTTTAAAAATAAATGTAAGCAGAGAATGGATAAATTTTGGAATGAAAATGCAACTATTTTAGTAGTATCCCATGATTTAAATTTTGTGAAACAGTCTTGCCATAAAGCTGTGTGGTTAGATCAGGGGAAAATAAAATTTAGTGGTGATGCGGAAGAGGTAGTAGATTATTACCTTGACTCCGTCAACTATAGTTGAGCCAGTAGATTTTTACATGCAGGGTGTATTCATACTTGAAGTTGTGTACATAAAGTGTTATGTATCATCATGCATCAATAATTTTGATTGTTCCCCATGTATTATGGAGTCTAAATGAAAATACTGATTACTGGAGGAGCTGGTTATATCGGTTCTGTTCTCACACCTACTTTATTGGCTCAAGGCTATGATGTGACTGTACTCGATAACTTTATGTTTCGACAAAACAGCCTAGCTGATTGTTGTCAATACGAAGGTTTTCAAGTTGTCAGGGGGGATTGCCGGGATGAGGCAGTAGTTAAAGAACTTTTATCAGATGCTGATGTAATTATTCCCCTAGCAGCATTAGTTGGAGCTCCTCTGTGTCAGAAAGATAAGATTTCGACTCAAACTACTAACTTCGAGGCAGTAAAAATGCTCTGTAGTTTAGCTAGCAATGACCAGAGAATTTTAATGCCAGTTACAAATAGCGGCTACGGAATTGGTGAAGCCGGAAAATTTTGCACTGAAGATACACCTTTGCGTCCTATTTCTCTTTATGGTGTGACAAAAGTAGAAGCAGAGAAAGCAGTACTAGAAAGAGAAAATAGTATTACTTTCAGACTAGCAACTGTGTTTGGCATGTCCTCACGGATGAGAATAGATTTACTTGTGAATGATTTTGTCTATCGTGCTGTACATGACCGAGCCATATTAGTTTTCGAGGGACATTTTAAGCGTAATTATATCCATATCCGTGATGTTGCCAAAGTATTTTTACACGGAATTAAAAATTTTGAAAAGATGCAAGGTAAACCCTACAATGTAGGGCTAGAAGATGCCAATTTATCCAAGTTGGAGCTATGTGAGGAAATTAAGAAGCACTTACCCAAGTTTGTCTATATTGAAGCACCTATTGGCGAAGATCCAGATAAACGGGACTATATTGTTTCTAATGCCCGAATTCTCAATACAGGTTTTGAACCGGAATGGTCTCTTAACCGAGGCATTAAGGAACTAATTAAAGGCTATACAATTCTGCGTAATAGCCTTTACTCTAATATTTAGTTGAGCAAGCCAATGTCAGGAGAAATAAATGATGTTATAGCTGTAATTTTAGCTGGTGGCTATGGCACAAGAATTAAACACTTATTGCATGGCGTACCTAAACCTATGGCATCAGTAGCTGGCAAACCTTTTTTAGAATGGGTTGTGCGTTATTTAGGTATCCAGGGAATTACTAAAGCCATCCTGTCAACAGGTTATCTGGCGGAGGTTGTAGAACAACATTTCCAAAAACAACCTGTAAATGGAGTTCAAATCAGTTGTTGTCAGGAAAAAAATCCTTTGGGTACAGGGGGTGGTTTTCTCAACGTAGTCCATCAAATTACTGAACCACCAAAAGCATGGTTGGTACTAAATGGTGACTCTTTAGTTTTTGCTGATTTTACTTCATTCATAACCCATCTAGCTGAAGAAAAAGTAGATGGAGTAATTTTGGGCTTGGCTGTGAATGACACTTCTCGCTATGGTTCCCTGGTATGTGATGAGCAAGGTTACTTAGTTGGTTTTCAAGAAAAGCGTCCAGGTTCAGGAGTTATTAATGCAGGAGTTTATTTGCTGCGCCACTCTTTGTTAAAGGAATTTCCCCATGCTTCACCATTAAGTTTTGAACATGAAGTTTTTCCTGCTTTACTTGGCAAAGGTACTCGTTTAAAAGTGCATACTGTGCAGGCTCCTTTTCTGGATATTGGTACTCCTGAATCTTTGACTGAAGCAGAAAATTTCGTGGAACAAAACTATAGTAGATTTAAGGTTTAATTTTTAATGGTGTACTCAAATGTGAAGAAAATATTTCCCAGGTATATACGCACTTTTTTGCGAGATTTAGATGGTGCCTATCAAGAGCGATTAAGGGAACTTGATTTAAAAAATCAGTATATAGAAGAATTAAAAAATTACATTCAAGAGCTAGAAAAAAAATCTCAAATAACAGAAAAATTGAATATATCCGATGATGACTATGAAACCCTCTGTCAAGGAGGACTTTTTGTTATTGGTAGTGCTAGAAGTGGAACATCGATACTATATGAATTTTTAAATCTTTCCCAAGATATATTTTTACTAGGCGAAGCTAATTTACAGTCAAAAAATATTATGAAGTAATAAACATATGCTTATTTCTCGCGCACCAGTTAGAATTAGTTTTTTTGGAGGAGGTACCGATTATCCCGAATATTTTCTGCATCATGGTGGAGCTGTTTTAGCAACAGCAATAGATAAATTTTCCTATGTTACTGCTAGTCCATTTCCTAGTCATCTATTTGATTACTCTATGAGAGTTTCTTATCGCAAGGTAGAATTAGTCAAAAATATAGAGGAAATAGAGCATAATGTCTATCGGGAATGTTTGAAGTTTTGCGGCTTAGAGAAAGATATTGAATTGCACAATGTTGCGGACTTACCAGCATTTACTGGTTTAGGTTCTTCTTCTACCTTTACAGTCTCTTTGCTACATGCTTTGCATAGTTTTAAAGGTGAATTTGTCAGACCAGTTGATTTAGCTTATGAAGCAATTTATGTAGAGAGAAATTTGATTAAAGATCAGGTAGGATGCCAAGACCAAGTAATGGCAGCTATGGGTGGTTTTAACTTAGTTGAATTTAGGACTGAAGAGGATATTATAGTTAACCGCGTACCTATATCACCCAAGCGTTTAGAAGAGTTTGAGCAGCATCTTTTTATTGTGTTTACAGGTATTAGACGTAAGGCTGCGGATGTTGTCGTCAAACAATTAAAGAAAGTAGCAAGTAATACAAATACTTTAAAAGATATGCGGGCTATGGTAGATAAAGGCTGGGATATTCTGACATCAAATAGACAATTGTCTGAGTTCGGCGAATTATTACACAGAGCATGGATAGCTAAGAGGAGCCTTGATAGTTGTATTTCTAATCAAGAAATTGATCAAATCTACCAGTTGGGCATAGACTCAGGGGCATTAGGTGGCAAATTATTAGGAGCAGGGGCTGGTGGTTTTATGCTGTTTTTTGCGCCGCCAGAATTACATAGTAATTTGCAACAAGTATTTGAAAATCATCAAATTTTGCATGTGAAACTAAATGCACCTGGTTCTCAGATGATTTTTTCCTAAAAAAGACAGAGATTGATGCTTTGCAGTTAAAAGTTTTATAGAAGGATTTACTTATGAATAAATTCATTATTATAGATCATTCACTCAGGGATCTACAGGGACATCATTATGAGTATGATGTTTCAGTTGCTGAAGCTGCGGCACGTCTTGGGTATGAACCGATAATTGTTTCTCACAAATCATTTCCCAAACAATTACAACCAAAAAATATTAGAGTTATCCCAAAGTTTACCAAAGCTTGGCTAGGAGATAGCCTAATTAATAATAGTCTATTGATATTCATATTCAAACATTTAATTAAAACCTCTAACATTTCAAAAGCACTATTAGATTTTAGGCAAAACATTATTGCAGGATTAAAAAACTACTACATATTTCTGGTGGTGACAACTCCCTATCTGCGAAATACATGGGACAAGTTAGCATCGATAATTTTAGAATTACCCCTGGCGCTAAAACATGATATTAGAAAAATAATTTTCCCTTTTAAAAAGATAATTATTCCTTTTTTTGTAATTACTCAAATTTTATGGCGTTTGCTTCCTGTCAAGACATTGACGTGGTCAATTAAAACAGTCCTGAAGATATTCAGAGAAATTTATAACATTCTCAAAGCACAAATCCGCAAAGTTTTGCGCTGGGTTCTAGGAGTGGGCAAACCAGTATTTGCCATTACCTTAGGAAAGGCTATAAAAAAAATTAAGGTGACTTCAGAAGATCAAGTATTTATCCATACCCTGAGTATTGAACAACTGGAAGAAATTCTTAATCTTCTGAATACTTGCGATCACAAAACAACACCACATTTCCACATTTTACTGCGTCGTGACTGCAACGAACCAATAGTTACCCTGGCAAAAGGTATTGGCTTGCAGGCATGTCTCAACAGATTTTATGATTTTCAATTGTGGCCAGAAATAGTTACTTTCTATACAGATACAGATGAACTGACACAACAGCATGATGCTTTAAGTCCAATCCGCTTCATAACTGCTCCCATTCCCTTCCGACACGAACAGCTAAAGGAACGTTCACAACCTAAAATGTTTCCGGAACCGATTAATATTGTCTACTTGGGTGATGCGCGAACAGAGAAAGGCTATCAGTATTTGCCAGAATTAGTTGATGCTTTATGGTTAACTCACATACAGCCAGGAAAGGTAAAATTTACTATCCAATCAAACTTTAACCTTGCTGATGGTGAGCAGGGTATACGTGAGGCTTGTCTAAAACTAGAACAATATCCTTCTAGCAAAGTTTGTCTAATCAAGGAACCCATGCCTCCTGAAACTTACTATGGGGTGCTAGCGGATGCAGATATTGTTGTGATTCCTTATCTACCAGACTGCTATGCGGTACGTAGTTCAGGTATCTTGGTAGAGTCCCTTGCTGCTGGGAAGCCAGTAGTTGTTCCTGCAGGTACCTGGATGGCAAAACAGGTTGATAATTCAACAGCAAGGATTTATAGTTCACCAAAAGAGCTCCCTGATGTAGTCAGCAAAATGATCACAAACTTTGATCAATTTACCGAAGCTGCATTATTGTACCGACAACAGTGGCGACAGAAACATTCTCCAGATGCTCTAGTAAAGTGCCTGACAGCAAGAGATTCTTTGATTAAATTTTCATCAGTAAAAGAAGAACCATCAATTCTTTATATTATAGATGCTCATTCAATTGTAGATAAAACTGGTTCGGGACAAGTAGCTAGAAATCAATTGCAGTATTTATCTCGCTGTGGTTATCGTGTCTATGGAGTGTTCTTTTTTAATGATCCAAAGCTGAGTGATGAAGATTTTGCTCAGAGGATAGCAATAGCAAAAAATGTCCTTGATAACTTTGACTTGATTGAATCTTGGTTTCTCAGATATAAATTTCCCTTCACTCTCAATGCTAGCAAGAGTCTTGAATATATCATTTCCCATAAACATAATACTCTCACTTTAGAATTAGAACTCTGGGGTCGTTCCTATTTTGATATACCAAGTTCTTTGAAAAATTTTCTGAATTCCCATAAAATAGATGCCGTTCTTCTAAATTATATTTCTAACTGGTCAATTTTAAAAAAATTAGGATTAGAAAAATGTCCAGTAATTTGTGAAATGCATGATGTCCAATCCCATCAATATGCAATCTACAACAATCGGCAAATAGATAACAAAGAGTTTAAACTAGAATGTCAACTTCTTGATCAATGCACAGTTGTCCTAGCTAATAATCTCAAAGAACTAGAAAAAATCCAGGAACTAGTCCACAAACCATCATTACTTCATATACCTTACATTGGACGTTTGACACCTCCTGAAGATAGTGATTTAGCTGATTGTTTAAATTTGGCAGACGTTTTGAGTATCAGTGGTTCTGAGCGATGCCAAGATATTGAACAAAATAACCGATTGCAGCAAGAATCTTCACTAGATTTATTATTTGTGAGTTCACATCATGCACCAAATATTTACTCTTTGAAGTGGTTTTTCCACAACATTTATCTGCCTTATTTAGCAGATAAAGGTGTTACCTTGGCGATCGCAGGTAATATTATGAATATGGGAGACTTGAATGATATTAATCATCCCCAAGTATTTATAACTGGTGTTGTAGAAAATTTGCGTCCTTTGTATGCAGCAGCAAAATTAGTAATTTTACCTGTAAAAATGGGTGCGGGATTCAATATTAAAACTATTGAAGCGTTATCAATGGGTAAACCAGTTGTTGCGAGCAGCATGGCATTACGAGGTATTAATTTTGACCGAGATATTTTTCCCGTATTTGACAATCCGGAAGATTATGCCCAGCGAATATTGAAATTACTTGCTAATCCAGAACTCCGACTGGAACAGGCTAGATTGGGATTTGAGATGATTCAGGGGCAATATGATCAGACAAGCTTTGATTCAGCAATGAATGAAGCTTTTACCCATGTATTAGAGGAAAAGAAACTCACCCCATCGCCATCAGAAACTACTAATTGGGAACCATGTCTGGTTGAGTGGTCTTCTGAACTCCAGAGATTAAATCAAATGATGAAGGATAACTTATCATCGCAGGATTTGATTGATCATCAAATGAGCCATGAATCAATTATAACTTCTCCAACAGAAACTTTTCAAATAAAGCCACAGCATACTCAACATTTGCTAGTGCCTATTGATCACCCTAAAGTGGTTCAACCAAATTCTTCTGAATATAGATACTCACATGTTGAGGCTATTTTTGCAAATAATCTTGCATATATCGAGCAAAATCTATCAAAGATTATAAATTGGTTTACAACTGAAGGACTCACTACTGTACCAAGTGAGCAAACCGATGATTTTAGTCCTTTTTGGAATAATGGTTATTTTAACGGAGATGATGCCCGTATTGCATATTCAATGGTTTGTGAGTACAAACCAGATATAATTTTGGAGATAGGAAGTGGAAATAGCACTAAGTTTTTCAGAAAGGCTATACAACAGGTAAAAACTCCAACTTCAATTATCTCCTTAGATCCAGAACCTCGAGCTGAAATAGATGCGATTTCTGATCAAGTTTTGAGACAAAGCGTTTTAGAAATTGACAAAAATATATTTCAGAGTCTGAATGAAAATGATATTTTATTTTTTGATGGCAGTCATTTAGTTTTCAACGGCACAGATACTACCTACTTTTATTTAGAAATTCTTCCACTAATTAAAAAGGGTGTTTTAGTTCACATACATGACATTATGCTTCCTTCGGAGTATGATGATGAATTCACACGCAGACAATATAATGAACAATATATGCTGGCTAATTTGTTACTAAATAGTTCAGAATGGAAGCCGATGTTACCAGTTTTTTATATGTACCAAAAAGGTTTATTAAAAGATGGAGGTGTTTCATTCTGGATGACAAACAAGTAACAAGCAAAAATTTGAACAAGCAATTTTTCTGTTGATAATTATTGTGTACTCATAAACTCAAACTAATTGATTTTTTTTCAATTCTGAATTATGGCGATTCTGTTTAGGTTATGAACAAATAAAAATTTGTAAATCAATATTTATGAAGGTTCCTTGTTCATATCCTATTGCAGATACCTACACAATGAACAGTTTCTCTACTTCTAATTAGCATTCTCAAGAAATCATGAATCTTACCAGGTGTCGCGTCTGTGACTCAACTAACCTAGAACTTACTATCGATCTTGGCTCCCAACCTTGGTGCAACCACTTCCTCAAACCAGAAGAAGTAGGTAAGGAACCATTCTATCCCCTCCGTGTTCTTTACTGTCATGATTGCGGAACAGTTCAGCTAGATTACACAGTCACAAAAGAAATCATGTTCGGTGATCACACTTACCTTTCTGGTGTGACAAAATCCCTCAGCGAACACTTTAAATCAGTTGCTCAAGAAATTGACACGAGATTTTTTTCAGACACCAAAGGTAAATCTGTTCTTGACATCGGTTCCAATGATGGAACTCAACTCAAGCACTTCCAAGCACTCGGTTACGATGTTTTAGGAGTTGAATCTTCAAAAACCACCGCCAAAATTGCCAATGATGCAGGTGTCCCTACCCTGAACGAATTTTTTAACTTGGATGTAGTCCAGGGACTGAACCGTAAATTCCACGTTATCAACGCTGCTGGTGTCTTCTTTCATCTAGAAGAATTACATTCAGTCACAGAAGCTATCCGGGAGGCGTTAGAAAATGATGGTGTCTTTGTTGTCCAGTTTCTTTACATGAAACGCATTGTAGACAACCTTGCCTTTGACCAGATATACCATGAGCACCTGCTCTACTACAACCTGCAAACCATTGAAGTCCTACTGAATCGTCATGGACTTTCAATGTTTGACGCTTATCTATCCCCCATTCATGGAGGTTCCATCATTGGCTTTGTTACTCATAAGGGTAAGCAAGCAACAAGCACCAGACTGCAAACTCTCCGCCAAGCAGAAGTAGAGGAAAAAAGTAATGAATTGTCAACCTACCAGGAGTTTGCGCGGCGGATTGAGCGCATGAAGCAAGAAAATATAGCTTACCTAGAAACTGCTAAACAACAAGGTAAGAAAATTTTCGGTTTTGGTGCACCGGTTAAAGGTAATACAATGTTAAATTACTTTGGTGTTGGTACCCAATATATTACTTATTTAGTAGAAAAAAACGAATTACGTCGAGGATTATATTCTCCGGGGATGCATATTCCCATAGTGATTGAAAAAGAGCTAGAGGAATTACCGGATATTTATTATGTCCTTGCTTGGAACTTCAAAAAAGAAATTCTGGTCAATAATCAACACCTAGTTAATCAAGGAGTTGAATTTTACTTCCCCGTTAATCCAACAGAAATTTAAATTTGAACATGAAAATCCTTGTTACTGGTGCAACAGGCTTCCTGGGTACTTCTCTTTGCTCAAAACTGCAAGAGCAAGGACATGAGCTAGTTCGCTTAAATTCCCAAAACTGCGATCTCACCCAACAAGACTCTCTCCCCCAATTTAACCATCATACCTACGATCGCATCTACCACCTTGCTGCTTGGACTCAAGCCGGTGATTTTTGCATTTATCATCCAGGGGAGCAGTGGATTATTAATCAGCATATTAATACAAACGTTTTAGCTTGGTGGCAAAAGTATCAGCCCCAGGCTAAGTTAATTTGTATGGGTACTAGCTGTGCCTATGCACCGGAACAAGAGCTGGTAGAAGAGAATTATTTAACTGGACTACCCATAGAAAGCCTTTTTACCTATGCCATGACCAAACGGATGCTGTATGCAGGACTGTTGGCATTGGCAAAGCAATTTGGTCTGAAATATCTCTGTTTAGTACCCTCAACCCTTTACGGTTCAGGATACCACACCGATGGACGGCAAATGCATTTTATCTTTGACCTGATTCGCAAGATTATTCGCGGTAAGCTCTACGGAGAACCAGTTATTCTCTGGGGGGATGGGTATCAATCTAGAGAGCTAGTATTTCTTGACGATTTTGTGAATATCGCCCTTAAATTGACCGATACAGTGGACAATGATCTAGTCAACATTGGTGCTGGCAAAGAGTTTACCATTCGCCACTTTGCCAAACTAATTTGTGAGCGGGTGGGATATGACTTTAATCTGATTCAATTCGATACTACACGTTATGTAGGAGCTAAATCAAAATGTTTGGCTGTGACTAAACTGAAACAATATATACCTGATTTGACCTTAACTCCTCTAGAAATTGGATTAACAAAGACAATCGATTGGTTTGAAACAGAGCAAGAAAAATTACTATATAGCAGTTAACAATTAATTGCTCTTATTGCTCATGATTGACAAGCAATAATTGAGGAAGTAGAGTGTTACAAATCAATTTTAATTCCTACTAGAGTCATAATAATGAACAATATGTTTTCTATCAAGGAGGAAACTTGGAATACTGGATTCAAGAAAGAATTAATTCTATAGAAGAAGCATTTACCCCAGATTACTGTAGTTCGATTCAGTTAGTTGTTAATCTAATTTTAGAACGTTTCCAACAGGGGTACACTTTATTTATCTGTGGTAATGGTGGTTCGGCTGCTGATGCTCAACATATTGCAGCAGAATTTGTGGGACGTTATTTGGTGAGTCGCAAAGGCTTACCAGCTATAGCTCTTTCCACCAACCCTGCAACCCTAACAGCTTGGTCTAATGATCACGAATTTGAAACTATTTTTTCCCGACAAGTAGAATCCTTAGGTAAGCCAGGAGATATGTTGTGGGGAATTTCTACTTCTGGTCAATCAAAAAATGTGATTCGTGCCTTAGAATCAGCCCAGAAATTAGGATTAAATACCATCGGCATGGCAGGTAATAGTGGTGGTATGCTGTGTGAGATGGTTGACTGTCCTTTATTTGTTCCAGAAAAGCATACTCCTTATATCCAAGAAATTCATTTAATTACCTATCATCGGATTTGTGAACAAGTAGAATCACAAATATTTGCTCACACAAGTTTTAGAGATGAATTGAGTGTTTAAGATACTGTGATAAGAAAACGCTCCTCATATTATGTTATACACAGTTGATATTGACTATAATTCTCAACCCAATAAAGCTCTATTTCTAGATCGAGATGGAGTAATCATTGAGTATGTTCCCTATCTCCACCATCCAAATCAGGTCAAAATTCCCCAAAGTGCAGGTCAATCTTTAAAAAGTTGGCAAGATGCGGGTTATTTATTGATTGTAATTACTAATCAATCTGGTGTTGGTCGTGGCTACTTTACTATTAAAGATGTGGAAGCTGTACACAGAAAAATGTGCCAGGAATACGAAAGATTTGGGGTGTATTTTCATGATATTTTTGTGTGCCCTCATCATCCATCAGATAATTGTCAGTGTCGCAAACCATCACCCTATATGTTACTGCAAGCAGCAGAAAAGCATTTAGTAGAAGTTTCACAGTCATTCTTTATTGGAGATGCACTCAGCGATATAGAATGCGGAATTCAGGCTGGTTGTAATTCGGTACTTTTATTAACTGGTATAGGAAAAAATACAGCCCAAAATTTGACAAACTATCACACTCCAATTCCTATTTTTAGTGGATTGCCAGAAACATTAGAATTACTAAAATCTCCATAGATTTATATATAAAAATGGCTAAAGAAGAGACAGGAAAAATCAATATAAATTTAGTCTCCTTTATTCCCAATCTTGTAGGTATGGAAGCTCATGTTTTGCCTTATCATCAGTCCGTTACTCAAGCAGCAAATATGATTAATTGGCAGCACATAGTCATTTTCGCTCCTCATCCATCAGTTAAAGAATTACCTAGTAACTGGATTCCTTGCTTGAGTACTAATGATTTGGAACTAGATGGCAATTTGCTCCAGAAAATCACTAAAATTATCAGTGCTTTTAAATTAGGAAGGAATGGGGCTAATTATTTGCGCCATCAAATTTTAAATAGTTCTGAACACACAATAATTTTCTTAGAAAGATTTATACATTTACAATTATTAGCTCTGGTATTTACCTTACTCTTTATTCCCACAGAAAAAATACATGTTTGGCTCCTTTATCGTCGAGATACCCACAAAGCTAAAACTAGATTTATCTACAAGTTTTTAAACAACATCATTAAACGAATTATCCGCCCTTATAGATTGCAGCTACTCACAGACAGTGAATTACTAAGTAAATCTTTATCAAACTATTTTCAAGAGCCTGTAATGGTAATGCCAATTCCCCATACAGATTTGATAATTAGTGATAGTTTTGTAGATAAAAATGATCAGATTGTCTGCTGGTTACCTGGTTACTTACGACCAGAAAAAGGCCTAGAAGTGATGAAATCTTTGGTTAATTGTATAACCAAAGAAGCTAAAAAAATAAGTTTTGTTGTAGCTAAAAGTTCTGGACTAACATCTGGTGTAGATGGAGTCCAGATTGAATTAATTAAAAATAATTTGACGCGGTCAGAATATTCCCAATGGCTAATGACTTGCGACATAGTTTTAATGCCCTATGATTGCAAGGCATATGGTGAACGGACATCAGGTATATTTACTGAATGTGTGATGGCAGGAAAGATTCCCATAGTTACTCAAAATACTTGGATGGCAAACGAGTTATACAAGTATCATCTGGAAGAATTAGCAATAGAATGGGAAGATACAACACAAGTTATACTAACAATATTAAAAGTATCCCATGAACCTAATATCAAGACCAAGATTGCAAGTATGCAAAAACAATACGAGAAATTTCATAATATAGAGAGCTTCTCCCAAAAAATGAAATTTATTTTTGAACAGTCATGTAGTTAGGCAATATTTGATACTATTAATTAACCATATGTGTAACATAAATCATGTTTAAAGTTGTAGTTGATGCAACACCTCTGAGACCAAAACCCAGTGGTATAGGCATTTATGTATATAATTTAATTAATAACCTTGCGAGCCTAGAAGATAGAGAAAATTTTCAACTTGGTGTTTACTACCAACCAGCTTTGAGGAACTGGCTCAAGTTGAATTTCTCGACCCCAGAAATTCTCAAGCAATATTCTTCCGTTCATCTAGTACCTATACCAGTTACATTTACAAATTTATTATCTAGATATCCTAATCCGATTATTCCTTATTTTGAACGCAATTTAGGAAAACCTGATATTGTTCATGGTACAGATTATGTAGTTTATCCTTGCGAGCATAGCTTGCAAGTAATGAACATTCATGATGTTACATATATTAAATATAATAATTATACTAGTTCAATTGTCAAAACATATATAGGGCGTATTAAACAATCTTTGAAAAATACAAGTTTAATATTGACAATTTCCCAAAGTTCTAAAAAAGATATTATTAAATATTTTGATGTCGATCCTAACAGTGTCTATGTCACTCCCCTAGCCAGTCGCTATCATGGGAATTATCTATCATCTGCAGATAGCTGCAATCTAGAAAAGGAAGCTAGATATAATTTCTCTCAACCTTATATACTCTTTGTCAGTACTATAGAACCAAGAAAAAATATCAATTCAATAATTGATGCCTTTAATTTCTTAAAACAGAAATATAAAATTCCCCATCACTTAGTATTAATAGGTAAAAAAGGCTGGAATTATCAACCAATATTTGCTGCACTTGAAAATTCTCCTTGGAACCAGCAAATTCATCATCTTGATTACTTATCTGATGAATTAGTCGCTTTATTCTACTCAAAAGCAGATGTATTCGTTTATCCTTCTCACTATGAAGGATTTGGTCTTCCTGTATTAGAAGCAATGACTTTAGGTGCTCCGGTTGTCACGGCTAATACTTCTTCACTACCAGAAGTTGTAGGAAATGCAGCTTTACTAATTAACCCCAATGAACCAATTGAACTAGCTGAAGCTATATTAAAAGTAGTGAGTGATTCTCAGTTACGTCAAGAATTAGTTAGAAAAGGGCGGGAAAGAGCAAAATTATTTTCTTGGGAAAGAACAGCCAGAGAAACCCTCAATGCTTATAGAAGTATTCTTTAATCAATGCATACTATATCACACAATTCATGTTGTAATCACCCGATAATCAACCTATCGATTTTATTTTCCCAGCCTACAGGTATAAGTAACTATGCTCAGAATCTAGTTCCTTACCTCAAAACTCTGAATCCAACTCTATTAACTACCCTCAACTTCCCCGAATTTAATTGCTATCCAGTACCTGCAAATTTAACACCAGCACAAGGTACAAAAGGACATTTTAACCGCTTGCTGTGGACACAATTTCAGTTGCCACAGATCTATCGAAAACTAAAATCTCATCTTTTATTTTCCCCCATTCCAGAAGCACCCCTTTATAGTAACTGTCGCTACGTGGTGATGGTTCATGATTTAATTCCCTTACGCTTTCCCAAATCCTTTTCACCCCTGACACCTTACTTTCGCTATTACATCCCCCAAGTATTAGCACAAGCGCAACACATTATCTGTAATTCCCAAGCCACTGCTCAGGATATCACCGATTTTTATCACATACTCCCCAGTAAAATTACAGCCATTCCTTTAGCACATGACCCTAATCATTTTCGTCCCCTAGATAAAACAGAAAATTCCCCTTATTTCCTCTATTTGGGAAGACAAGATCCTTATAAAAACTTACAAAGACTAATTACCGCATTTGCTGCACTACCACGTCGGAATGATTACCAACTCTGGCTAGCAGGACCAACAGATAAACGCTATACTCCTCTTCTCAAGACTAAAGTTGCAGAACTCGGCATTACCGAGCAGGTGAAATTCCTCAACTATGTACCTTACAGGGATTTACCTCAAATCATTAATCAAGCACTAGCTCTTGTTTTTCCTTCTCTCTGGGAAGGTTTTGGCTTTCCCGTTCTAGAAGCAATGGCTTGTGGTACTCCAGTTATTACCTCCAATATCTCCTCTCTTCCGGAAGTTGCTGGTGATGCAGCCATTCTCATTAATCCCTATAATACTGGGGAAATTACAGAAGCAATGAATGCAATTGCTACTGACAGACAATTATGCGATCGCCTTTCTGTTGCAGGTATTCACAGGGCAAAACAATTCACTTGGTCAAAAACAGGAAAAGCTACCACCGAACTTTTATTATTTTACGGCAAAAATTAAGTTTATTGTCATAGCAGAATCAATATTTATTGTGAACAAAAAAATTTGGTATCATTAAGGTGTAATCAAACTCAAAAAAAAGCTGGATATCTTACTTAAGATATGTCTTGAGATTCTAGCTTTGTTCTTTTACTGGAGGAAGGAATTAATTTAGTTATATTCACAACAAGCATAACTTTGATTAAGAAGTTGTAAGAACTATAAGAAAGAATGTAAAAACGACTTGATAAAACATGCTATTTCACTAGAGTAAACCGGATTTAAACATTATTATTGTTGAGAGAAGAGGATTTCAAACCTTCTTCCCATAAGGGTTTAGGGATTATTGTTCTGATTACAAATGCTCTACTCTAATCAATAAGTTATGTAGTTGATTTTTACATAATTCTTAACAACACAGTGATTAGTATAGTTCGTGTATTGCCCCTCAAGCTATACAAATCTTTACAAGATGTTGAAGAGTTCATAATCTTGTTATGAATTGCCTAGAGTAATACAGCAGATTTCAATTTGGTGAGGTACAGAATACTATCAAATTATAAGGTTGTTGTTTTCCTGATCCTGTAACTCATTAAAACTGGAAAACGCTGTCATTTGAAACTTCCTCCAATTATTTATAGTTTTGCAAAAGACTAATAAGGGGAGTCTAAAATTATGCTATATCAAGATTTCAACGGTGATGGCAGAGCTGACATTTTATGGCGCAATTCTAATACTGGTGAGAACTACCTATGGATGATGAATGGTACTACCATCATTCGTGGAGGTTCTTTATTTACGGTGAATGCTTCTGGTTGGTATGTCGATGAATTAGGGGATTTCAACGGTGATAACAGAGCTGACATTTTATGGCGCAACTCTAGCACTGGTGAGAACTACATGTGGATGATGGATGGTAATACCATCATTGATTCAGGTTCTTTAAATACGGTGAATGCCTCCGGTTGGTATACCGATGAAGTTGGGGATTTCAACGGTGATGGC
>NZ_FYBH01000396.1 GCF_900185595.1 Calothrix rhizosoleniae SC01 | reverse complement strand
AGGTTTCAGCCTTCAACAATGTCCTAACCTAAAAGCGTAGTGCCATAATTCTCCAATTTCATCGACTCGAACTACTTTCTTTACTACCCCCTGCACCCTGCACCCTACACCCTGCCCCCTGCACCCTGCTCCCTGATCCCCTGCAAGAAGCAGTGCAGCGTTTCTGGAGGAAATATTTTGAATGAGGCGCAGCACTACTGTGGGAAGATAATTGATGGGTTCGCCCAGACAAAAATTAATGCTGCATTTGAGCTATCTCATGTTCAAGTTAATAAAATCCTGTTTACACAACAGCGTAATTTCACTACTGCTGGTAATCTTATTTTTAGCCACAGGTACGGTTGGGTGGACTCTCCCAAGTTATGCTGGACTACCTGCTGGCAATGCTATCACTGATGGTAAGGCTTTATTGCGTTATGCTCTGCCCATTGATAATCAGCCTGTACGCGATTTACAAGGGGATTTAGAAGATATATCCAACCAAATGCGGGCTAATCGCCGTTGGAGTGCTGTGTCTAAGGATGTGAGCAAAGCATTACGGGTGTTGGATAAGCCAGCGAAGATTTTAGAAGGTGTACCAGAACAACGCCAAGCTCAAGCAGAAACTTTGATTGCTAAGTTGAAAGATGGGGTGACTGGCTTACAAGAAATTGTCAGTACTAAGGATAAAGAGAAGATTTTGCAGGAACGCTCTCAAATACTCAACGTTGTGGGTGAGTTGGAAGAGTTGATGGTGGAAAAATTCCCCTTTGAAGTACCAGAAGAATATAGTAATTTAGCCCAACTTAAGGGACGTGCCACAATTGACTTAGAAACCAATAAGGGCAATATTACCATGATAGTAGACGGCTATAGTGCCCCAATTACTGCTGGTAATTTTGTGGATTTGGTAAAACGGGGTTTCTATGATGGTTTGGAATTTACCCGTGCAGAAGAATCCTATGTGGTACAAACGGGAGATCCTCCAGGGAAAGAATTTGGATTTATAGATCCCAAAACCAATCAATATCGTTCTATTCCTTTAGAAATTTTGGTGGAAGGGGATGAGGAACCCCTCTATGGTGTTACCTTTGAAGAACTTGGTCTTTACACTGAGTTACCAATATTACCTTTCTCTGCTTACGGTGCGGTGGCTATGGCTCGCTCGGAAGTGGATGTTAATAATGCTTCTTCACAATTTTTCTTTTTATTATTTGACTCGGAGTTAACTCCCGCCGGACGTAATATTTTGGATGGGCGTTACTCTGTGTTTGGTTATGTGACTAAAGGCAAGGAAGTATTGGGTAAAATCGAGGCTGGTGACAAAATTGTCTCAGGGAAGGTGGTTCAAGGTATGGAAAATTTTGTAGAACCCAAAACTACTTAGTAGCAAGGGTAAGGTGGGCAGTAAGGTGTGCAGTGCCCACCCTTATCTAACCAACACCTAATTGTAAAAAGCCTACCCCCATTCCCAACTCCCAACTCCCGACTCCCGACTCCCGACTCCCCATTCCCCATTCCCCATTCCCCATTCCCCATTATTTGTATTTTTAGCTACTCACAAAAACTATGAAAGTAGCGGAAATTGGCGAACATAAATTATTAAAAATAATTCAAAAATATTGCCCATCCGATGTTGTGGGAGATGATGCAGCAGTTTTAACCACTACGCCCGATCGCTCGTTAGTGGTCACAACTGATGTATTAATTAATAATGTACATTTCAGTAATATCACCACTACTCCTTTTGATAGCGGTTGGCGGGCTGCGGCGGCTAATTTATCAGACTTAGCAGCTATGGGCGCTTCCCCCTTGGGTATTACTGTCGGTTTAGGAATACCTGGTGACTTAGAGGTAAGTTGGGTAGAAAATTTATACCAGGGAATGACCGCGTGCTTACAACAGTATCATACCCCCATTGTCGGTGGTGATGTGGTGCGATCGCCGGTAATTTCCCTAGCGATAACCGCCTTTGGTCAAGTATACCCCCAACAGGTGATTCGCCGCGATCGCGCCAGGGTGGGTGATGCGATCGTGGCTACGGGAATTCATGGAGCCTCCCGTGGGGGCTTAGAACTGCTCCTCAACCCAGAAATGGGTAATCACCTTACCAGTACGGATAAACAGTCTTTAATCGCCTCCCACCAGCGTCCTCAGCCCAGATTAGATGTTCTCCCTCACCTGCGTGAAATTTTCGCTCCTGAATCCCAATTTTCCGTAGCCGGGATGGATAGCAGTGATGGTTTAGCAGACGCAGTCCAACAAATTTGCAGTCAAAGTGGTGTGGGTGCAGTTATAGAAAGGCAAAATATCCCCTTACCTCCAGCTTTCCCCAATTGGTTGAGTGAAGAAAAAATCTGGGAATATGTTCTCTACGGGGGAGAAGATTTTCAACTAGTATTGTGTTTATCACCAAAGCTAGCCTACGAACTAGTACAAAGATTAGATCAAGATGCTGCAATTATAGGTACAATTACAGATGGCTCAACAGTTATATTGCGCCACACCCAAAGGGATAAGCCGGAGGGTTTACACTCTACAAATCAATCCCAGCAAAAATACCCCGATCAAGTATTAACTCTTGACCAAGGATTTCAACATTTTTAGTTTTGAACAAGAAAAATAGGGGAAGGAGCAGGGGGGAATCTCACAATGGTAGGTTTTTAACATTTCAGTTGAGGCTAGACTTGGGAGATTAGAAGACAGGCAGACAAGGAAGATTGTTCAACGAACAAATAGGCTTTTGAACCTGTTTGTATTATTGGTAACCGTACTTTTTGGGTTCGGTTTTCCTCCCTTGTCTACTTTCCCTATCCCCTTGGGGATTATAGGGGGGTTGTCCTCCAAGTCTTACCAACACCCAATTGTAAAAAGTCTAGACCTGTGAGTCCTTCCGTAGAGTGAAGGGATTAAAAGAGTCACATTCCCCTGCTCCCCTGCTTCTTCGTGAGTTTCCCTTTGTGGGAGTGCTTCTAACTAATTACCATTTTTCAGCAACTAGTTCTGCCAAGTCAACCACTCTCTGGCTATAACCCCACTCATTGTCATACCAAGCCATAACCTTCACCATGTCACCGCCCATAACCTTAGTTAAGCTAGCATCAACAATAGAAGAAGCATCAGTACCTTGGTGATCTGATGAAACTAAAGGTAAGTCGCAATAGTCAAGAATACCCTTGAGCTGTTTTTCTGATGCGTCTTTTAATGCTTGGTTAACCTCTTCAGTAATAGTAGACTTTTCAGTCTGGATGACAAAATCCACCATAGAAACATTGGGGGTAGGTACCCGCAAAGCTACACCATCGAGTTTGCCCTTCAAATCAGGTATAACCAATGCTACCGCTTTTGCTGCACCAGTAGTAGTAGGAACGATGTTAATCGCTGCTGCACGAGCGCGACGAGGATCTCTGTGAGAAGCATCTAACAAACGTTGATCACCAGTGTAGCTGTGGGTGGTAGTCATAGTTCCTTTGATAATGCCGAATTTTTCGTGCAAGACCTTAGCCACAGGTGCTAAACAATTGGTCGTACAACTAGCATTACTTACAACCTGGTATTTGCTAGGATCGTAATCCTCATCATTTACACCCATTACAAAGGTACCAACATTACCACCCTTTCCAGGAGCAGTAATTAATACCTTTTTAGCCCCAGCCTTAACGTGCTTAAGTGCTCCTTCCTCACTAGTAAAAACCCCTGTTGATTCGATAATCAAGTCAATGTCCCACTCTTTCCAGGGCAAGTTTTCTGGATTGCGATCGGATACACACTTAATCGTCTTACCGTTAACAATGATTGAGTTTTCGTCGGCTTGAATATCAGCATCCTTTAACTTCCCTAGCATGGAATCATACTTGAGCAGGAGAGCGTTTGTTTTAGGATCTGATGTGTCATTAATAGCAACAACATCTAAATTGCTATTTTCTCTGCCTAGCCAGCAGCGCATAAAGTTACGTCCAATGCGCCCGAAACCGTTGATTGCAACTCTAACCACAGCGTCTTGCCCTCTGCTTATTATGCCTAAAAAAATATTATTGATGACCCCAATCATATCGCAAATAGGGGGTATTTATAACTATCAAGTGTTAAATCTGAAAAAAAAACAAAGATTTTGTTGCGGAAATATCTTTGTAAACCCTGTGGTTTTTATATGGTAAACACCCATGCCCTGTCAAAACTTAATCACAATTTAATTGAATATGGGAAAAATAATCATAACTTAGACTTGACAAAAATATTACTAAAGAGGTATGCAATAGTTGCTGATATATGGTAAGGGGATATCAAATTAGTTTACTTATTTAAAGTTAAATTTTTCTCATGCAATCAATGAGTTGTAATTATAGCGAGGCTTGTATTTGATGGAAACATTAGAAGCAACTCCTTCTGACTTGAAAATTAGGGGTTAGGTGTTAGGGGTTGGGGGATAGGGAAGAGTTATTTTCATCCTTACTTAGATGGTGAAAAATTTTTCATCGGGACTTCCTTCTAATTTGAAGGTCGAAGACCTCCAGTCAACAAGTTTGGGGTGTTAAGACATAGGGAAATATTTTCTGGTTGGGACTGCTCTGTAAA
>NZ_FYBH01000390.1 GCF_900185595.1 Calothrix rhizosoleniae SC01 | reverse complement strand
AATACTTGGCTTATCTTCAGTTAGATGGTTGGCTAACTCATGTCCATAACTAACCATTCTCTCGACAAGAGCCTCATTGCCTTTTACTCTATTGCTGATGATAAAGAATGTAGCGTGTGCTCCGTAACGTTCCAGAACTTCCAAAATCTTCGGTGTCGTTATAGGATCAGGACCATCATCAATAGTAAGCGCAATTAGTTGCTTATCGGTTTCAGCAAAATATACAACCCCAGGGAAAAGAAAGGTGACAATGGAAAGAAGGTACCGAGGTTGAAAGAACAGAACTGCGATCAAACTTAATACTGCTGAACTTGAAAGTATTAAAAAGTAGTTCAAGATCGTTGCCTTACTATGCTTTATATCTTATTGAGAATTACTATAAGCGATCGCCTGTTACAATAAGGCTCAATATATTTAGTGGAAAAATTGACTGGTGTGAAGGCTCTGACACTTCCACATCACAAATCTCTGGCTGATTTACAACAGTTATTAGATAAGAAATTAGACCTTACTTGTTCTCCTCTGGGGTAGGTTGTGGGAGGCTGGGTAAAGGTTTGGGCTGAGTGGTTTGTGCTGGTTGTTTCCATTCGGCGAGTTCTCGGTTAACAGCATTGGCAAAATCTTTAGATACCAACAAAACATTTATTTTGCCATTCTTGTTGGCGGTAGAACCTAATTGTGCGTACAACGAACCTTTGTTATAGGTAGTTTGTCCCAAAATTAGGGTACGGTTTTTTTGATTTTTGAGTTTGATATCTATTCTGGCTTGGGGTGGTTCCAAGCCAAATTCTTTGAGTTCATCTGCTGCAACAGATAAAGTGCGATCGCTTTTACCTTTAACTAATAAATTAATTAAATAAGCCGCGATCGCATCATTGGCTGGTAATTTCTCTGGGGAAGTCAGTAACCACTTTGGTTTTTCCGATTTTTGGTTCCTCTCTAAATTGATAACGAGATTTTTGGTATTGATAGTTAAGGACTGAATATCATTCTCTTGGAAAGAAAAAATTTGTTGCTGTTTTTGTTTTTCTTCTTGCTGAACTTGTTGTTGGGTTTTACCATTCATTTCAGAAAAGTAGACAAAACCACTCAAACCCAAGGCTAATAAAAGCAAAATTAAAGTAGTTCTTTGTAATTTCATCTCTAGGAATTTTTGGTTAATTGAACAGTAAAAAATAGGATAGAAGTGTAGACATTGATCCACTTCCATCTGTTGTTCTACCTTAATTATCTTCTTTTCAACCAAAGAGCGATCGCTCCAATGATTCCAATTAAGGGTAAAACTATTAAGGATGATATTGTTAACAAACTTGCTTGAGCTGAATTGAGATTAATCCGTCTGTTTTTGGCTGACTTGGGACGAATAGATAGGGGTTGGGTATCTTGCTGACTCAACCAAGTGACTGAATTTAAGAAAACATCTCCATTTAATGCCCGTTGAAACCAAGTATTAGTTGCAAATCGAGAGTTACCTATGACTACTAATCTGGTTTCCCGATCACTGATTTTGGCTTGATTATTGGTAGGTGTGGGTGAGGGACTAGGTTGAGCCGTAGGAGTTGGTGATGTTGTGGGTGAGGGACTAGCCTGAGCTGTAGGAGTTGGTGATGTTGTGGGTTTTGTTGTGGGTGAGGGACTAGTCTGAGTGGTAGCAGTTGGTGATGTTGTAGGTGAAGGACTAGATTGAGGTTTGGGAGCTGGTGATTTTTCCACTACTTTCCGTGTTAATGCTACCCCTAGGGTCAAAGGACCTTTGCGATCGCTTTTTTCATCAAATTCTAAGTTTTCGCTTTGTAGGTCACTTTCTGCCCAACTGCTAGGATAGGGTTTAGTTAGCAATAAAGGGTTTGCTTGTACTCCCTTGACTGGCTTAGTTTCTATGGGTCGTGCTAATTGATAAAAAGAAATATTATTGCCAAAATTCTTGGTAATTGGATGCTGTCCATAGGTTGTAACAAGAGGGATTGCAGGACCAAGGGCTGCATTTCCAGAAACATCCACTGCTAATCTGGGATCTAGTGTTACTCCCCATTCTTTCAGTAAAGGAGCTAACTTTGGATCTGTACCTGGATCGACCATTAATAGCAAGTTACCACCGCTATTTAGGTAATTTTGTAAGGTTTTTACTTCATTGGCGAATAAGTCCTGGGTTGCTCCAGCGATGATGACTACCGCCGCATCATTGGGAACCTCCGATTTATCTGTGAGAGTTAATGGTTCAGCAACATAGTTTTTATCAGCTAATGCCTGAACTGCTTGTGACATGGCATTATTGCCCCTATTCAGGGGATGTTCTCCATGACCCTGGAGAAAATAGACTTTTAGGGTCGTGGCGCTAGAAATTTGTTGTAAACGATTGGTGAGTCTAACTTCAGAAAGCCGTTCGTTAACATTTGTCACCTTTATCCGTTGTTTACCTGATTCTAGATATACTTTGCCATTGTTTTCATCCACCCCAAATTTTTTCACCAATCCCGGTTTTGCTTGGGGATCTACATATGCAAATTTAAATTTAGAATTGTATCGTTGGTAATTTTCTAATAACTCTCTTTCTTGGGGATTTTGAGTCACATCAAATACCCAAACTTTTACAGGTGATTTTAAGGAACGGACTAATTCCTGGGACTGCGGAGCAAGGGTAAATAATTGAGTTTCTGTTAAATCTTGGCGTACAGAGTAGCGAGTTCCTAAAAAGTTAATTAATCCCAGAATTACTATGGCTGAACTGGTGGCGATGATGGCATTAGTCCCTACCTGGGTGGAGCGTTTTCCCCACCAGTTAGAACGTTTACTTTGCCACAATGTCCAGATAATAGCGATCGCAACTCCGGTGACAATTAGAATGAGGGGGACTATATCCCATTTTTCTGAGAAAAAACCTACTGTTAAGCCCGCAGTAATTAAGAATGGGCTTAACCAAAACCAATACTTGCCAATTTTTTGGATCACGGATTGATATGGATTTAAAGATTGCACGGATGATTTGGATGAGTTTCTAGGCGTTAATACCTGTTTTTTAGGTAACTACCGTCGCTGGAAGCGAAGTGCATCAATGGACTGGGCGGTAAGAAAAATTCCTAAAATAATGTAACTACTAAATAATATCAAGCTGCTGACATCCAAAATTCCTTGGATTAAGTTGTTGTAGTGTTTAAGTAAGGATAAATATCCCAAAGCTTCACCCAATGTTCCGCCTACACTTTTGGCGATGAGATCAAGAAAGAGTAACAATAAAATTACAGCAAAAGTCAGCACCGCAGATAAAATTGTACTGTCGGTTAATGAAGAAATAAACATTCCTAAGGATAAAATGGCTGCTGCTAATAAGACCAATCCTACATGACCAAGTATGGGAATAATTGGTGACATGGGAGGATTAGAAGCACCCAATACAATTGCTTCTAATGCCAATATGGGAATCACTAGAGTTGTAAAAAATGTAACTACTCCTAGTAACTTTCCTACGGCTACGGCCCAATTAGTAATTGGTGAAGTTGCTAAAAGTTCTAAAGTGCCACGCTTACGTTCTTCAGCATAAAGCCCCATAGATAAAATGGGCAGTATAAACAATAAAAGCCACCCCATGCGGTCTAAAAATGCCCGTAAAAACTCGTAAGCGACATCTATTGTTGGTACAGGAGCATTGAATTGTTGTTTTTGTACTTGTAAATCCCAGGCGGCAACTGCTGGCAAAATACCTTCTGGTCCAATTAAAATCGAGATTAGAAATAACCCTGATAAGAACCAAAACACCCCGGCAATAATATAAGCCAAAGGCGATACAAAATAACTTTGTAGTTCTCGGCGATAAATGGCAAAAATATTACTCAGTACAATACCCATTTAAGCCGCTTCCTCCTCGTTGGCTGTATCTGTTACGGATGGTAGATTTTTTTCTGCTGTTGTTAGTTGTAAAAACACGTCTTCTAATGTGGCATTAATCCGTCGCATTTCATGCAAACCAAATCCTGATTGTATCAATAGGTTAGCAATATCTTTACCTGGTTCGCTGCCGGATTGGGATATAACTCTTAAATGGGTAAGGTTTTCTGCTTGATTTCTGTGGCGCAATTTTTCTGAAGTCGGCATTATTTCAACCAAATTGACACCAGGTACGTTTTGCAGTAATTGTTGAGCCAGATGAGCTTCTCCAGAAATTTCGACTTCATAACTGGAGCTACCTGTTAACTCATTCATGAGATTTTCTGGTGTATTGGTAGCTACCACTTGACCGCGATTAATAATTGCTACCCGGCTACATGTCATACTTACTTCTGGCAAAATATGAGTGGAAAGAATAATTGTATGACTACCGGCTAAATTTTTGATTAAGTTACGTACTTCAATGATTTGCCGGGGGTCTAGTCCTACGGTTGGTTCATCGAGGATAATTGCTGGAGGATCGTGGACTATGGCTTGGGCAATACCTACCCGTTGGCGATATCCCTTAGAAAGCTTACGAATGATTGTATAACGCTTATCTTGGAGACTACAACGTTCCATTGCTGATTTTACTTTGTCGGTGCGATCGCCTGGGGATATTCCTTTGATCCGGGCAACAAAATGTAAAAATCCCTCTACTGACATTTCTGGATATAACGGGGGTGTTTCTGGTAAATATCCTATTCGCTGTCGTACTAATAGGGAATTTTCATAAACATCATAGCCAGCAATTTTGGCTGTACCACTAGTCGCGGGTAAATAACCAGCTAAAATTCTCATGGTTGTTGTTTTCCCGGCACCATTTGGTCCGAGAAAACCTAGTATTTCTCCAGGCTCAACGTTAAAAGTAATATCAGAAATCGCAGAGGTAGAACCGTATATCTTACTTAGATGCTCAACTTCAATCATTAGTTTTTAGTCAATAGGGACTGTTTGTGTACCAAATAATAATTTAGCGCTCAAGGAGAATTTAGAATTTAGAATGAGGAATTTATAATTATTACCCCATCGGTGAATCAAAGGGCTTGTATCCAATGTTGTTTGGTTATTGATCATTGTTATTTGATTATGCTTGGCAATTTTCTTAACTCCTTAACTCCCCCTTACTTCTTGATTTCTTTTTGATTGAGAACCTTCTCATACTAAGTTGCATTCTGTTGTAAGTAATTCGGCACAATAAAACCAAACTATGTGAAGAGAAGTAAATAAAGCTAAAACCCTTTTTCCCCCTGCTCTCCTCCAGGTTGCGCCACTTGACTATCTTGGCAAGCAACTTGGTATCAGCAACTTTAGTAATGCTATATAC
>NZ_FYBH01000387.1 GCF_900185595.1 Calothrix rhizosoleniae SC01 | reverse complement strand
CAAGAAACAGAAATATTTCTTAGAAGAGTGATTATTTACCCAGCAGAATAAATGTGGTGGAGCACTATTCGCCAATATCCTCATTCCACAGCAAGGGATTATTTTGAATAAATTCATCCATCATCTGCTTACATTCATCTAAATCTAAATCAATTACTTCCACATCGTGAGATTCCATAAACTCTCTCGCACCAGGAAAATTTGCTGATTCCCCAGCAACAACTTTTTTGATCCCAAATTGCACCACAGCCCCAGCGCACAAATAACATGGCATCAGGGTTGAGTAAAGTATTGTACCTTTATAGTTGCCGATTCTACCAGCATTACGGAGGCAATCGATTTCGGCGTGGGTCATAGGATCCCCATCTTGAACCCGCTTGTTATGTCCTTGACCGATAATCTTATCTGACTTAACAAGTACAGAGCCAATGGGGATACCACCCTCTAGCCTACTTTTTTGTGCTTGAGCGATCGCAGCTTGCATAAATTCGTCCATTTTCAATTTCTCCCAAACTGATGACAAAACAATTTATCTTAATCGATCATGACGGTGGTGTAGATGATTATCTCGCCACTATGCTACTGATGACAATGGAACATGTGGAAATTCTGGGTGTTATTGTCACTCCCGCAGATTGCTATGCCAAACCTGCGGTCAGTGCTACACGTAAAATTTTAGACTTAATGGGGGGTTCCCATATCCCGGTAGCAGAAAGTATGGTGCGTGGGATAAATCCTTTCCCCTATCTTTATCGTCGTGATTCCTTTGTGGTGGATCATTTACCGATTTTGAACGAAAGGGATACTATTAGTACCCCCTTAGTCGCAGAACCGGGTGAAGATTTTATGGTGCAAGTGTTGCGCCAAGCATCAGAACCAGTCACACTCATGGTTACAGGACCATTAACTAATGTGGCATTTGCCTTAGATAAAGCCCCAGAAATTGAAGCTAAAATTGCCAAGATTGTGTGGATGGGTGGTGCTTTAAATGTTCCGGGAAATGTAGAGCAAAATTGGGAACCGGGACAGGATGGTTCCGCAGAATGGAATGCATATTGGGATCCTCTTGCCGTAGCTAGGGTATGGCAAAGTGGAATAGAAATTATTATGTGTTCTTTGGATATTACTAATACTGTGCCCGTAACTTCAGCATTTGTGCAAAAGATTGGTAGACAAAGAAAATATCCGATTTCTGATTTAGCCGGACAGTGTTATGCCTTGGTAATTCCCCAAGATTATTATGCATGGGATGTTTTAGCTACGGCTTATTTAGGAAATCCAGATGCTTATAAGTTAAGGGAATGGGAAACAGAAATTATTACTAGTGGTGTTAGTCAAGGCAATACAAAAGTAGTATCTGGTGGTAGGAAAATTTATGGAATGGATGAAGTGGATAAAAGTTGGTTTTATTCCTATTTGTTAGAACAATGGCGGCGTTAAGTGAAAAATCAACAGCAAAAGAAGTGTAGACACTTAATTACACCATTTTGAAAAAAGAATGGGACAGATGGGTAGGGGCACGGCATCCACAATCTTTCAATATATAAAATTATTTTACTGGTGCCGTGCCCTTACGAAGAATTTATATGTTGCAAACATTATTTGAATTGGTATTACTTTTGAATAGAAAATAAAAATTTTTAGAAAAAGCTTGGGGGGACGATTGTGTCCCCCAATCTTGGGTTTGAATCCCCTAATTTTTTGTTTCTTAAAATCAGTCTTTGTTGTAAATCAGCCTGGTTGTTCAAGTTAGTCTCCCAGGGGAAAATCCCACAACCAAGAATGAAAATACCTCTTCCCGACTCCCGACTCCCGATTCCCGACTCTCCATTTTCAAGCTAGTTACTAACCAACTGGAAAAATATACTATTTTCTGCATAGCCAAACCATAGCATCAAACATTTTCACTGCCTTGATGCACAGTTTTCACCCATTTCAAACGCTTTGGTCTTACCGACATCCTTGCAGTAGTAGCACTCATAACCACAAACCAGTGGAGCATATATAAAGTACCGCGCAAGGTTTGCAGCAAGATGACCAAATAGTTAGAGACACGAAAACCTCGATCTTGGCGGATGCGCCTTAAACCGTTGAACATTCCTGATAGAGACATGATCACTGTCAAGCTACTAATGGGACTGAGCAAAGGTAAACGGTGCTTGATAATCGCCATGATTAAATCTGGAATAGCTGCGGTGGGCAGTATATACATAGTAATGGCGAACATCAATAGATCCCAGGTTTTCCTACTTCCCATGCGGTTACGTAGAATTAAGTCCCAATAATCCAAATAGCGTTGATATCCTCCTTCAGCCCAACGGCTACGTTGATGCCAAAGAGCAATTGCACTAGTTACCCCTTCTTCATATACTGCTGGGAATAAAGCGCAGTCAATGTCCCAATCACTTAAATGCAGCCGTAAAGTTAAATCCAAATCATCAGTAATTGTTTCTTCATTCCAGCCACCACAACTTAATAAAGCTTGACGACGAACGAATTGACCATTACCCCGCAATTCACCAATTCCACCAATGGAACTGCGCTGTTGCTGCATATAGGTATCAAGAGCCATTTCTGACATTTGTCCCCGAGTCCAAAAATTGAACTTGGCATTAGCAATTGCTTTGCGTACCTGTATAGCACCCACCTTTTGTCGTTGAAACATGGGTACTATTTGCTGCAACATATCTGGTGAAACTTGGGCATCTGCATCAAACACCGCCAAAATTTCCCCTTTAGTTAGGGGTAGAACTTGGTTTAATGCTCCAGATTTACCACCAGTAGCCTCTGAAGTTCGATGTAAAACATGCAGATGTTCATATGTCTTGGCTAGCTTTTTCAGCAATTGGGGGGTGCGATCGCTACTATTATCATCAACAATCCAAACTTCATATTTTCCATCTGGATACTCTAAATTACAGAGATTTTCCACCAAATTGCCAATGACAGCTTCCTCATTTTTTGCTGCCACTAAAACAGATACATGGGGATATTTCCCCTGGATTTGGGAAATTTTTTGCCTCGGTTTAGCAAAAACTATCACCAAGGCGTGAATACTCATAATCGTAGTCAGCCCCAATACCAACAAAGAGCCCCAAGACAGTAAATTCAAGGCAATAGTACCGCTCCAAACCATAGTTAAAACTAGGGCGGCTTTACGTCTACGACCTTGAAATCGAGATGGTAGAGACAACTTACTTGTCTCCACCTCTGTCTCCGTGTCCTCTGCTAAGTCAATGTCTGACAGCAGGGAATTGAGCGGTTCAAGCTCTTTGTAAGAATCGTTTTCGGGCCAGGAATTCGCTGGCATAGGTAACTTGATTCAACCACCAATATTTGTCCACACCCATAAAGAAACTAGGAATCAAATAACACCAAACTGTACAACCTTCACATACATCTAGCTTGCCTTGGGATTGGCGGTATTCTTCCACCTTTGCCGATTCTCGGTATAGCTCGTAGAGCTTGCCATTAATAGGAACCCCGGTTTGAGCAAAATGATAACAAGGTAACAACAGTTCGTCGTTAGGGGATATGGCAATTACCGCATCCACCGCCTTACAACGGGGTTTTTTGGTATCATTGCCCCCAGCTTCAATAAATGCTAGTGCAGCCTTATTGTAACCGACATTGTTATATTTCTTAGCAACAGCTTCAATTGCTGCTAACATATCTGGGGTTGGATTCTTGTTGGAGTTGTAGTTCTCATGGGCTGTAAAAGCGGGATTTAACCAGACCCTGACACCTAATTTTTGCCCCAATTCTCCTAATTCTGCAAGCCTTTCATAGTTTTGGGCAGTGACAGTATGGTTAAGTACTGGAAACTCTCCCAAAGATCTGGCGATCGCTACTGATTCCACCAAAGTATCAAAAATTTGTACTCCCCGAGATTTATCATGTGTATCCCCATCTGCACCATCCAAGGAAAAATTCAAAAAGTCAACTAGACCTTTAATTTCCTCAGCTTTTTTCGGGTACAGAATTGTATTGGTTGTCATACTGGTATAAAAGCCCTGACGCTTTGCCTCAGTGTAAACTTGCCCCACATCATCCCTGAGCAAGGGTTCACCACCAGTAAAATCTATGTATTTTACCCCTAAACGGCGTAAATCTTGGAGATTATGCTTGATAGTTTCAAAATCAGCCTCTTTCCCTGGTTCTAATGCCCAAATATTACAAAAATGACACCGAGCATTACAACGATATGTTAGATAGTAGTTCGCAACCAGTGGAGCCATAGTATTAACCCACTAAAATATTCTCTTAACATATCTTTAAATGTAGTTAACCAAGAGTCAATCTATTTTGGATTTTAGATTAATAACATAAAAAATAAATTAAGTAAGTCGGCACAATAAAACCAAACTATGTGAAGAAAAGTAAATAAGCCTAAAACCCTTGTTCCCCCCGCTCCCTGCTCCCTGCCCCCTGCCTGATCCAAACGATCATTTTTTACACCTACCTACTTATATTTCTTCTCTCCATCCCTGTCTCTGTTTTTACTAAACAGATGTGAGTGAATACATACTCCTGGGAATAATAGGCATAACCATTCCAATCTCTGAATAGTCGTCAATTTAAACAGAAAATTCAATTATGTCCTTTGAGAAGCTCCAACCTGCCACATCCCAACAGGCAAATGTTTATACACCCTATGTTGCAAGTAATAAACGTAATTTTTTACCCTACGCAATCAGCCTGTATCAAAAAGGCGTTGTTGAAGGACAACGAAAAATAGAGGGTAGTGATAGTATTCCCTTCGTTGCAACTTGGAATATTGCTAGACTACCTTCTGACTTAACCCGTTGCCGATTACAATTTGATGGCAATGCAGAACTCAGTTATGAAGTCATGATGGCGAGTTTTGAATTTATAGGTTTTTTAATCGAAATTATGGAAAATTATAAACGCTCTCGGACAACGGATTTTTCTCAGATTTTTTATCGTAAGCTCCTACGTATAGAAGAATAAGTATACTATCCAAACCCCCTACGCTGAGGTTTGGGCTTCTGTACTCACAGAGGAATGCCCCAGGTGAGACTTTCGCCCCATTTTTGTTTTGGTCTTAGTTCCCCCTGCTTCCCTGCTTCCCTGCTCCCTGCTCCCTGCTCCCTGCTCCCTGCTCCCTTATCATTATTTAAATATGGATAAGGGTGCACCTCAATTTAATTAAGCCAATAACACTCCTAATCACCTTGGTTCGACCTAAAATTAAAAAACACCTGGCTGGGTTTTACTGAACTTCAAAATTTAGGAGTGCATGTGTGCCAAAATCTGCTAAATATTTGCTTATTGGCTCGACGGAAGCTTATAGCGGTAAATCGGCTACCGTATTAGGTCTATCTCATCTACTACAGGAAAAAAAAATTGATATTGGCTATGGCAAACCCCTAGGAACTTGCTCAAATGCTACAGACGAGATTGTAGATGAAGATGTTGAGTTCATTACCAACAGTCTGAAACTATCTCCCACGCGGATTGCACCCACTGTACTAGCTGTGGATGGAGCAACTGTAGAAAAACGCTTAAGAAATGAAGACCAAACAGATTATCAGCAAGCTCTAGCACAACAGTATTTAGAAAAGCCATTCGGTGAGTTGGTATTGCTGGAAGGTCCCGGTAATTTGACAGAAGGTTGTTTGTTTGACTTTTCTTTGTTGCAAGTTGCCCAAATAATTGATGCTACAGTCATTCTGCTAACCCGCTATCAATCCTTGGCTTCGGTGGAGGCACTTTTAGCTTCCAAGCAGCTTTTGGGAGAACGTTTGATAGGTGTAGTTATTAATGATGTACCAGAAAAAAAATTACCCCTAGTAGAAAAGACCATGGGTTCTTTTTTAGAACAGCAGGGTATTCCTTTGTTAGGGGTATTGCCACAAAGTGACTTGCTACGTAGCGTTAGTGTTCGCGAACTAGTACACCAACTACAAGCCGATATTCTTTGCTGTGGCGATCGCTTGGATTTAATGGTCGAAAGCTTAGCAATTGGGGCCATGAATGTCAATTCAGCAGTCAAGTATTTTCGCAAACGTCGCAATATGGCAGTAGTCACAGGGGGCGATCGAGTGGAAATTCAGCAAGCTGCCTTAGAAACTTCTACCCAATGTCTGATTCTGACAGGAAAACTGCCACCTCCACAATTTATCCTCAGTCGTGCAGAAGAATTGGAAATCCCGATTTTATCAGTAGATTTGGATACTCTTACTACTGTGGAAATTGTGGATCGTACTTTTGGTCAAGTGCGAGTTCATGAACCAATCAAGGTTCACTTTATTCGCCATCTCATGGCTAAACATTTTGATGTTGATCGTTTGCTGAATCTCCTAGATTTAAGCCCAGCAGCAGCTATACCATAAATCAAGATTGCTAGCAAATTGGATTAACTGATGAAATATGGTAAGTCAGGGAATATTGTACATATGCCCTGACAATTTTTTTAAAATCGGGTTTATTTGCGTAAATTATCAAAAAATAAATTGTTCTTTGCACATAACTATCTTTTTAGCGGCTCTCAATCTGCTAAAATAGCTTGGTTGTTTCATGTGATTTCAACCATCTTTGAGCCAGTCACTAGACCTAATTAACAACATCGACACATTAGCCCAAGAACTGGCAACAATCCAGCAAACAGGTTCTAAACGAATCGCCATGCTGGGTTCCCGTCATGTTCCCATCACCCACCAGAACCTAATTGAGATGATGACCTATGCCTTAGTGCTATTGGGGAATCAGATCATCACTTCAGGTGCTACTGGTACTAATGCAGCTGCGATTAAAGGAGCAATGCGTGGCGATCCCAATATGCTGACGGTGATTTTACCCCAAAGCTTAGAACGTCAACCCAATGAATCCCGACAGCAGTTGGAACAAGTGATGCATTTAGTAGAAAATCCTAGTAACGATCATATGTCCCTGGCGGAAGCTAGTTATTTGTGTAATAAGGAAATTGTTTCCCGTTGTCAACAACTAATTTGTTTTGCCTTTCACGACAGTCGTACTCTGCTGCAAACTTGTAATGATGCAGAAGAACAAAGAAAATTAGTTACTTTGTTCTATTTTGACTAATGCATCAAGCCAATTGAATAATTTCAATATCGGCTGTTCTAGAATAGTTTTACAACTCAGAAGCCAGCTGGCAGATAGTTGTGAAAATTTCACTCCTCACCCTTCTCATTACTTCATGTCCTTGACCGTATCCGCGATCTTAATTTACTGTATTGCTGCTGCAGCTGTACTAATTTATGTACCCTTTCTGGTAGTCGGGTATGCCCGTGTCCGTGTAGGATATGATATGTTTGCTCCTCGGGCAATATTTGACAAATTACCTGCTTATGGGAAACGAGCAACTTGGGCACATCAAAACTCTTTTGAAGTGTTTATGATTTTTGCCGCAGCAGCCCTGACAGCATATGTTACAGGAGTCGATACTCCCCTAGCAGTTATGGCAGCATTAGCTTTTGTTGCTGCCCGTTTTTTTTACTCTATTTTTTATATTTTGAATATACCAATACTACGTTCTCTCATGTTTGGTATTAGTTCTTTAAGCATTACAACCTTGTTTGTGTTGAGTATGATTAAAATTAACAACTAATGCGATCGCAGTTATTAACTGTGAATACCAGCTAATAATTATACTCTAAACACCCAATCTCATATCCAGAATTTACTATGGCTTCTACCTATTCATTTGACGTTGTAAGTGACTTTGATAGACAGGAATTAGTAAATGCTGTCGATCAAACTGTACGAGATATCAAGAGCCGTTACGATCTCAAAGACACTAAAACCACAGTAGAATTAGGCGAACAGACTATTACAATTAACACTGATAGTGATTTTACCCTAGATGCAGTGCAAAAATTACTGCGAGAGAAAGCTGCTAAACGTAATCTATCTCAGAAAATATTTGAAATTGGCAAAATAGAGTCTGCTAGTGGTAATCGTGTTCGCCAAGAAATTACTCTGAAGAAGGGTATTAGTTCAGAAATTGCCAAACAAATTTCTAAGCTAATCCGTGACGAGTTTAAAAAGATACAACCTTCAATTCAAGGTGATGTTGTGCGCGTCAGTGCTAAAAACAAGGATGATTTACAAGTAGTCATCCAGCGTTTGAAGCAGGAAGAATTACCCATTGCACTGCAATTTACTAATTATCGTTGATCCCTGGCTAAAAAATAGGGATTAGGAACAAGAACCTCGACTTTAGTGAACAAGTCGGGGTTCATATAAATAAATCAGATTTAAGCACGAGCACCAATAGTCTTTTGAAAGGCTGGGCGCTCTGCTATCCTTTGCATATATTTCATAACATGAGGATAATCGCTCAAATCCAACTTGAGCAGAATAGGAATGTAGTTTAGGTAAGAACCCACAGCTACATCAGCAACACTAAAACTATCCCCTAACAAGAAAGGTTGTTTGCTGAAAATTTCATCTAACGGTGCCATCAACCGAGGCATTTCTCTCTCGCGGCTTGCTTCCACAAAAACTCCTGGTCCCAAGGTCGCATTAGCAAATAATGACCATTGTGCCCCTTGTGCACGTTCTTCCGAGGAAGATACACCGCCATATTTATCCGCGAGATAAAGTAAAATTGCTCCCGATTCCCACAGCTTGAGTTCCCCATCTACAATTGCTGGAACTTTTCCCATGGGATTTATGCCCAGAAAAATTTGCTGGCGATGTTCTCCAGCCTCCATATCTAACTGGATATACTCGTATGGAACAGCCAGCTCTTCTAAATACCATTGAATAATGGATGCTCGACTGCGAGCACCACCGTACAGTTTCAACATAAAATAGCTCTATTTTTGCTGTTAAAGAACTTTATGAGTATTGGGGTGCTGTTTGATATTATCATCCTTAGTAACGACTCTAGAGGCATTCAACACCCGCTTACGTTCGATAGAGTAGTTTAACTCAGTGTAGGTTGTGCCTGAGGGAATGAGTTTAGCTGCTGATTCTCGGCGTTTGTATGTGCGAGCAGCTGCAATCGCTCTTTGTGCAAATTCATCACTAAATTGGGAATTTTCAGGGAACTCATCTGGTTTTTGTAGAGTGTCCCCACCTAAAATATTGCCTAAGGTTGTGGCATGGGCAAACTTGTAGGAAGTAGGTATACCTTTCAAGATGGCTTCTAAAGCGGCAGAGGGAATGGGTTCTATAACTTCTACTTGATAAACCTCTCCATCTTCCTTCAGAAAGCAAGTTGCTAAGCCTAGAACAATGTAATCATCTGGGGCTAAATCGGTAGTATCGGGAGAAAAAGTTGCTGTTGTCATTTCACTTATTAGTTATTAGAGTTATGCTTTCCCATTTTGACTGGCAACCAGATTTGAAAAACAATTAGAAATTTATCTCTAAAGATTTATTGTATGAATGGTTAATATTTGTAAATATTTTTTTTAGCCATTCTCAACTGATTTATACCAGGACAGATGAAAATCCTAACAGATAATAGGGAAGAGAAATAATAAGTATTTTCTTAAGTTTTATGTTCTATTGTCCTGCTAGCATTCCCAGGCATACTGTAGTTAAGGTACTGTGATATACCAATACCAATATGTCAGTCAGTCAGAGGCAAGGGAGCAGGGAGCTCTTCGCAGGGGAAAAACCCTATACATGAATGTAAAGAGCAGCGCTCAGAAAGGGGGTTTCCCCATCAGCGACTGCATCCAGAAAGGAATTATTGCGAAAGAGTTTTCCACAAATAAATTTGGGGATTTGTATCCTTTTCTTTTTCGGTCAACGCCGGTTGCTTTTTGCCGGAAAATGCTTCCACCGCAATGGCTCACTTATTACTTGCGCGTAGCGCTATATTGCTATACTCATTTTCTTATTATCTCATCACTCTTCCTTCTCGGAATTTTCCCAATCTGTTTCTCTGTGTACTTGTGCATCTTTGATTATTCATCTAAATTAATATTTCCTGTTTCTGGAATTTAATTTAGGAAGGAAGTATCTATGGGTATATTCCACTATTAATAGTACCAGAATTGGAATTTGCATGGATTGTATTGGGTAATATCAACAGTAGTCACTCATTATCTAAGCATGAAATAATACGGGTAAATATAATACAGGGTCATAACTACCAAGACAGCTGAGTAATGAATATTAAATTTCACACAGAGAGCAATTAGCTCAGGTAGGAAGATATGAAGAGTCAATCCTTTTTTGCATCTGGAGAACCCCAAGATTACCAATGCAATTCTGTACTCAATACCATTAGTATCATCCGGAAATATCATCCTCAAGTAGAGGAGGAAGTGGTCTTGGCAGATAGGGACTTACGAGCTTATGCACTAAAGTCAGCGAAAAAAGGTGATTATACTGATGCTATCACGCTCTTGAGTCAATTAATCAATCGCCATCCCCAAAATGCTGTTGATTATAATAATCGTGGACTAATTTATTTCCAAAGTGGCGATAGACACAAAGCTTTTTGTGATTACAACATGGCTTTACAAATAAATCCGAAGCTAGCCTCGGCATATAATAATCGAGCTAATTACTATGCTGCTTATGGAGAATTAGCAGCTGCAATTGCAGATTATGACCAAGCGTTGGATTTAAATCCTAGTTATGTTCGTGGTTGGATTAATCGAGCCATTACTCTAAGGGAGTTGGGACAATATGCAGAAGCAATTGAAAATTTAGAAGTAGCACTATTGTTTGGTCAACTAGAAAGTCATATTTTGGCAGAAAGAGGTAGAACCTATCATCTCTGGGGTGATTGGAATTGTGCGATCGCAGATTATCAACGTGCTTTAATTACTATTAATGCTGAGAAGCAACAAACTCCATATAATACTTCCAATTTACACCTACAGGTTCAAAGCTGGTTAAATGAGCTCATGGGTTTCTCCAATTAAACTGGAAAATATCATATCAGTCATGATTGATACGAGTGTTCCATCAGAGGGAAGTCAGTCAGAGGCTGGGGAGCAGGGAGCTCTTAGCAGGGGAGAAACCACATACATGAATGTAGAGAGCAGCGCGCAGAAAGGGGGTCTCCCCCATGAGCGACTGCGGAGGGCTTTAAATAAGAAATTATTGCGAAAGAGTGCTTATACATCGCGGCACAATTATCTCTAATTTTTCCACAAATAGATTTAAGGGCTTGTATCCTTTTCTTTTTTGGTCAAAAATAGATCACAGATTTCACATATTTAACTGATATGTGTATGTGTAATTCGTAAATCTATGATCTAAAGTCTTGACCCCTCGTAAGGCATGAAATAAACACATTTTTTTGGCTATAAGCCTTTCTATACAAGGGTTATAAATGTGTTAATTAGGAGTGAAAAATTTGTGGAAAATAAGGGTTTGTAGTCTTGTTAAAACTGATATTCTCCACACCATAGACCCAATTACCTGTTGTTAGCTTTTAATTTTCGTTCAACGTAGTCAATATTACTTTTGTCAATCAATGTTGCTCCCATAAATAATAGCTAATAGATGATAATAAAATTTCTGTTTCTTAAATATATGATTTATTAACTATTAGCTGTTATTTCAAGGTTTAAAATATTAGTTATAGAGCTACGCAATCATGGCGCAGACATTGTTGAAGTCCCAAAAATATGAGCAGTAAACTATTACTTTTTCGGAGTATCTCCTAAGCCCTTCGGGCACAACAAAGCCAAACGGAGAGACTGCGTCAATGCTATTTGACGGTAGTTGCTTTATGCCGGGAAACTCGTCCACCGCAATGCCTTACTTATTACTTGTATGTAGCGCTATATTATCTGTTTGCTGTAGTTTATTTCTCATCTATATTTTTTATGGTATTTGTTTCTTCGTATTCTTTAATTCTTCTCGCAACATTTTTTGGTAAATTCGAGGTAAACTCGAGCTGATAGAATTAGTTTCTATCCCATAACCTAAACTTGTCCAGGTTGGAGAAAGTAGTTGTAAAACTTTTTTTAATTTCCCTTGGCGCAATAATTGATTAATATCTGCTCTCCAAACACGAGAATCTTTTAACCACCGATAAACTACTTGATCTTGATATCGTGCTTCAAAGCTATAGGATGTCCAAAACATCAATTTCATGGGCTGGGGATGATATTTAGGAGCAATTTGATACCAAGTTGTATTAATTAATTGATACCTACCAGCAGCAGTAGAGCAATTTCCTTTATTTGGTCCATTCACAATGGTGACACATATCTCTGGATGGCGACTTAAGTCTTGTACGTGTTTTCCGCCATAAAGAATTGAATAAGGACGTTTACTACTAGCTTCACTAGCAGAAATAGTCCGCATTAAAGCCCGAATATGAGGATTGCCTCCCTTCATCACCAAAGGAGGTTGTCTAACCTGGAAAATTGGTTCGGGACGCTTGTGCAAATTACCGGTGATATACCACTGAAATAAATACACAAACCCTAAAAGTGCTGCTATGGGTATAATTAACTTTTCAGCGCCTTTGAGTCGCAAAGTTTTCAGAGTACTGCTCCTTCTCATCAAATTCTTTGGGTGCTTTACAGGGAATATAGTAGAGTGTGAGACTTGAAAAAAGCCTAACGTTATTGTTTTAACCCAATTATCAAGCAAAGTCTCTTTGGCGCTGGACAATTGGTTGGGTGGCTTTGGTATTTACCTGAGCTTTTTCCAATTGCAATTGTAGCGTTTATTTTTTGGGGAGATGACTGGAAAATTATTCATAATTCCCAGACATTAGACTACTCCTGTAAATAGCTCTGGAAAACTTTTCTCAGGAGCATTCGGGTTAGCAACAATTTCTACTATTTTATTCTTCGCAGATTCCTCAAATAGTGCTTCTACGCACACCTGAGCTACTTTTTGTCGAGGAATACTACCCTCAAATAAAGTATCAGCACTCTGCATTACTACTGGGTCAGTATTATTTTCATTTTTTAACCCTCCTGGACGCACAATGGTATAAGTTAGACCACTTTTTTGGATATATTCTTCTGCTTGCTTTTTCCATACTAAAATCAACCAAAATAGGTTCAGAGGATGGAAAAATTGAGAAACACATAGGGATGAAACTAAAATAAAGCGCTCTATTCCCTTTGTCTTAGCCAGATTGACTAAATTTTTTGTTCCTTCATAGTCAACCTTATAGGGCGTAGTCGGATCGAAACTTGGCTTCGCACCAGTAGCACATAAAATAACTGTGCTATCTCCTAACGCTGTATGCAAACTTTGATAATTTGTAACATCGGCTTCCACTAATTCCACCTCATCTGGCAAAATAGTTTTGGCTTTCTGTATATCCCTTACTAAAGCACGTACCGAAATATTCCGCCCTCTTAACTCTTGAACTATGCGACGACCCGTTTCTCCTGTTGCTCCTGCTACAAAAACTTTCATAATTAACTGTATCCTGGAAAGCTAATATTTGTATGGTTCCGTGATCTATTTTAGAGATTTAAGTAAATTTCGTAATCTATGTTCAAGGCTTTGTTGAAAAATATATTGTATCAATGGAGAATTTAACAGCATAAATGGGCATTATGATTTTAATAAAGAAAAATCATATATAAGAAAATAGGTATAATTTTATGCTTTCAAGAAATACAGGATATCAATCAATTGAAGTATCGGAAACTGTTTTATCAGTATCATCACATTTAGTCACTACTGAAGACATTGCTTTAGAGACAGATATTCAAGTACCCAGTCAATTTTCTGGGCATTATCAAGACAAAATGGAAATGTATGCACCTAGGGAGCAGGTAGCTGAATATCTCAGTAGTCATAGCTCCTGGTTTTGCCGTTGTGCAGAACCAATGAAAGTACAACCATTGGGTGATAATGGCTATGCCTTAACTATTGGTAAATTTGGTGCTTTTGGTCATAATGTGGAACCAAAAATCGGGTTAGAATTATTACCACCTGAAGATAGTATTTACCGTATTTATACTATTCCGATTCCGGACTATGAAGCTCCTGGTTATGATGTCGATTACCGAGCGTCATTGCAGTTGGTGGAAGAATTAGGGACAGACAATGTTAATTTTTCTCGGAAAATGACCCAGGTAGTGTGGGAATTAGATTTAACTGTGTATATGAATTTTCCCAAATTTATTCACAGGTTACCACACTCACTCATTCAATCTACAGGCGATCGCTTACTCAATCAAATTGTTCGCCAAGTTTCCCGTCGCCTGACATTAAAGGTACAAAAGGATTTTCACAAATCTTTCGATATTGCTTTTCCTCAAAAGTGTAAACAAAAATGATGGAATCTATTCGGGTTGTCTATCTACAATAACTCGTAGTTGTAATCAGTGGGGGTTGCAGCCTATTAATTACGAACTACGAATTATTAATAACTAATTACGCTTTAGTCAAAATTTTCTGGACAATCTGCACTCCAGTAATTGCTTGCCAAGTGAATAATCCCAAGATGGTAAAATTTAAGACTATATGAGTAGCTCTTGCCCAATTTGCTCCTTTTTGCATAAAGGGAGATAGAGCAGCAGAAGCAGCAATTAAACCAGTCATTCCCAATCCTGCTAATAGGTGGGGCTGAACGAATAGTTTGCCATTATTAATGTAAGTGACAGCCATACCACCAATGGAACCGATCACCATTAGTGCTAGGAGGATAGAACCAATTTGGTAATGTCTAATGTTATATTTACCCTTAATTAGTTCTTTCTTTTCATCTCCCTTAGCACTTCTAGTGCGCTGTACCTGTAATCCCAAATAAGCAGCATAAAGAGAGATTAGCAGTAATGCCCACATCATTATTGGGTGAAAAAATTGCGCCCAGTATTTGACTGATGGTGAAAGTTCCACGGTGTTTCCCCTCTGTATTAAATCTTTATAAAAATTAGCATAACCTTATTTATCACTATTCGACCTGTGAATTCGACAAAAGTAGTTCACTGATGTTCTGAATAATCTGCACCAGAACCATATTTCCAAGCATCTACCCAACGATGCCAGTAGTATAGGTATTGATGAGGTGATTTTTTAAACAATGGCTCTAGCATTTGACTTAGGGAAAATAGAACAGCATAAATCCCTAAATTGATGTAATGCAATATCCAATCTAGTAAACTGAATAAACCCAGTTGGGGAATTAGTTTGATGACTAAAATTGGATGACTCAAGTTTGTTTTTAATAGGGTTTTTGTTAATCCGGGAAACTGCACCACGTCTTGTAAAAATGGCTTGAGTACTGGTTCGCCCAAATTCTCCATTTCTTCAAACACCGCAGATAACAACTGATTAATGCGATCGCTTGGTATTTTTTGATTCACCCCCACGCTCATGGCTTTTTGGAATAGCCTGGTGGCGCTTAAACTAGGTTGATAGGGTTGCAGTAGTTTAAGTGCTTTTACTGATAGTTGGTCAGTTTCTAGTGCTGATTGAATCCCTAAGGTCAAGCGTTTGAGGTGACGCAGCATGGCACCAAAACCACCAAAACTCAAAGGCGACTGACTACAGCTACTATCCCCCACAGGTAAAATGCGCTGCCAAGGTGTTTGTAAAGGGCTTTGGCGATAGGAAGGGAAAAAGCCAAATAATGCTCGTTGAAAATTCAACAGGGTTAATTCCACACCTTGATATTCTGGCAGGAGACGAAAATAATCGTCAAATAAAGCTGTTAATCCTAGATGTTGGGGATCGGCATCCATATAGGTAAATAGGTATGTGGTTCTACCATCTTTAGCTGGAAATGCTTCCCAGAAATATTGACATTGTTTTTCTATGGGTGTGAAGGATAACAATAAGTCTCCGGTGGTGTTTTCTGGAAAGCCTTGGGCGCAAGTCCCCACCACTAGACACAATGCATCGGGTTTTTTCCCTTGTCTGGCTTGTTTGGCGATGGGGGAAAAGTGTCCCATAGCGTCAATTAACAGCCTGGTGGAGAATTGGTTGTTTACCATCACCCCATTAGGATGTACCACCGCTTCCGTAAAGGGAGTATGTTCTAATAACTTTCCCCCCGCAGCTAGAAATCGGTGTTTAATAGTTTCCAGTAAAAATGCGGGATATACACCAATATTTAATACATCCCTCACCCAAACTTCCGTACCTTCGGCAAAACCTACCCTAGCTGGATTATACTCAGTTGCGATCGCTCGATCTAACTCTTCAGGTGTAAGTAAATTCAGCTCTAACAATACATCTAACTCTGGGCGAGAGATATTCCATTCCTGCTCCCTCCCCTGTAATATTCCCCGTTCCATCACAGCTACCTTGACTCCCTGCAAAGCCAAAGCACAACCAATTAAAATTCCTAAAGTACCACCACAGACAACTACATCCCATTCCACCGTCTCTAGGGGTTGGGAATCTTCCTTGACTACCACGGGTATATTTGTGTTACCAGCCCTTAAAGATGCCAAAGTGCGATCGGCTCTTGCTAAATTAGATATGACATCCCCAGGTAGTTGAGAGAGAATCTCTGTTGTTATGGTCATTTTTTGTCAACTGTAAAAAGCTTACAGTTAGATTGTCCTGCAAAGTCGGGGATGTTTCCAAGTATCTTAGGGTGGGCACTGCTAGCCCTGTCATTTCAGTTATCAGTTATCAGTTATCAGTTAGCCTCCTGCGGAGGAGCTGCGCTAACAGTTACCCCATCGATCAATCGAGGGGCTTGAATAAGGAAAATACTTTTTCCCTTTCCACGGATAAATCCAACAGAGCAGCGCGCAGAAAGGGGGTTTCCCCCATGAGCGACTGCGGGGGGCTTGTATCCTTTTCTTTTTTGGTCAAGATGATATTGAAGCAATCTTAAACATACCAAAAATTATCCGGTAGGGGCACGGCATCCAAAATATCTCGGGTTATAGAATAATCTTACCCACGCCGTGCCCTTTGTATACGAACTCTTCGACATTGTTGAATACTGGGGGATAACTGATAACTGATAACTGAAAGGGCACGGCACCAGTAACATAATTGTATATATCGAAAGATTGTAGATGCCGTGCCCCTACCCATCTGTCCTATTTTTTTCAAAATGGTATTATCAAAACTCACTCCCACAGATGATGTAAAAGTTTTCATTCATAAAAAAATATCCCAAAATTTCTTGTGGTGCAAGCATCTTGTCTGCTAATAATACAAGGACAAACAGGATGCCCATCCCACAAGATTGGAGCATCTTTTTTGTGGAGTTATCATAGTAATATTACTGAAAAAACCCGCGTTTTTGTATACGAGTCCTAACCTGACTCAGAGTGGGTCACTCAGCAGATCCCAGTTATGGTTACGGAGTACAAAATCTAAATGAAGAAAATTCTGATTTTAAGCTCGAATCCTAGGAATGACCTCAAGTCAGAAAGAGAAATCAAAGACTTGAAAAATGTCATTAAACGCTCCAAAAACCACACTGAATTCGAGATAGAATTTGAGTTAGAAGTACATCCAGAAGAGTTACAAGAGTTATTACTAGAGAATGAACCAAGAATTGTCCATTTCTGCGGACATGGAACTGGAAAGGAAGGTTTGCTACTACAGAATAATGCTGGACGGGAACAAGTAGTTAGTACAGAGGCTCTATCTAATCTGTTTGCGCTTTTTGACAAGCAGGTTGAGTGCGTTTTGCTCAATGCTTGTTATAGCGAAGTCCAAGCTGATGCCATTGTTCAATATATTAATTATGTGATTGGCATGAGTCAGGAGATTAGGGATGATGAAGCCATAGCTTTTGCTACAGGTTTTTATCGGGCATTAGGCTGGGGAAAATCAATTGAGGAATCTTACAAGTTTGGTTGCAATGCGATTCAAATTCAGATTCCTAAGGCTAATACTTCCCGTTCCCGCAATTCTGAAGCAAGTCGCCATGTCGCCGAGCCAGTTATCATTCCAGAAGACTTAAAACCAGTTCTGAAGAAGAAGTCACCTCTAACTCCTTTTCCAGAAGAAGTGACTTCGGCTCCCTCACAGTCTGAATTTCCACCTGAATTGATCGAAGCAGTTCAAGAAGAAGCTAATTACAAGGGATATCGCGTTCAGGTGAGAGAGAATTGGGATGAATTTGGACAAGCTAATGTAGCGCGTCAACCATTAAGCCAGCACGAATATCGTCAACGCCAAACTTTATTAAATAAAGTCAAAGAATTCTGGATCGAGGGTTTTCTCAAGCCTTCTCTCTATGCCAGCACTCCCATTAATCTCGAATGGAAAACTAATTCCGATGCAGTATTTCGCCCCTTTGAAGGTATTAGAGAGATACCAGTGGAATTGGACGAGTCTTTTGAAGAACTACAGACAACAGATATCTTGAGTGAAACTGGATTTGGCAAAACCATGTTAATTTTGGGAGATCCTGGTTCGGGAAAAACCATCACTCTTTTGCAATTAGCAGAAAAGCTGGTTAATCAAACTGAACAAGATTTAACTAAGCCAATTCCCGTGGTGTTTAATTTATCTTCTTGGGGAGGGAAGCAGCAACCAATTGAAAAATGGTTAATCGAAGAATTTAAAGACAAATATCAAGTACCCAAAACTTGGAGTGAGTATTGGCTCGAACAACAACAACTGGTTTTACTCCTGGATGGGTTAGATGAAGTGAGAGCAGAACAGCGCAATGCTTGTGTTCGGGCTTTAAATAAATTTATTGCCACTCATAACATTACCGAGATGGTGGTTTGTAGTCGAGTCAAAGATTATGAAGCTCTTACTGAACGCTTACAACTCAGTAGTGCTATTTGTATTAAACCTCTTTCCCAGAAACAAGTATATAGTTTTTTAAACAAGGCTGGTGATTCACTGGCTGGTTTAAGGACGCTATTGCAGCAGGATATAGAACTGGAAAAATTTGCCCAAACTCCCCTAATTCTTAATGTTATGAGCTGGGCTTATCAAGGTTTGTCAGCAGAATATTTATTACAGCAATTTCGCTCAAACAAAGATCGCTACCAACATTTGTTTGATAGTTACATAGAGCGAATGTTACATCGCCGAGTAATTGGTAAATTGGGGCAAAATCCTAATTCGGCAAAATATCCCCAGAAGAAAGTTAAGCATTGGCTTATTTGGTTGGCAAAAACAATGGTCAATGAATCAAAAATAATTTTTTTGATTGAGAAAATGCAACCAACTTTGCTTGAAAGTCGAAGGGGGAGAAATTGCTATCGAATTCGCAATTTTCTGTTGGCATGGCTGATTTTAGGGCTGATTGTAGCGCTTATTGTAGCGATGATTGTAGGGCTGTGGGGTAGAGTATATATCCTGCGGCTGAGTTCATTGCTATTTGTAAGGCTGGGGCTGATGGAAGGGCTGATTACATGGCTGATTTACGGGTTGACTGTGGGGCTGAGTTACGGGCTGATTGGAGGAGTAATTACGGGCTTATCAAAAGATATCATCCTATTCGAGCAAATGACTTGGTCATGGCAAAAGGCTAAAGCTGGGATTATTCACGAAGTACCTCTTGGGATGATTTTAGGGATAATTGGAGGGCTGATTGGAGAGCTGGTGGGAAAGCTGACTTTTAGCAACTGGGCTAACTTACTGTGGATCAGTGTGCCAATTTACGGGCTGATTGGAGGGCTGATTTTCGGACTGAAGAGTGGGTTGAGTAGTACTGAAGTGAAGCAGAGAACGTTTCCCAATCAAGGAATTTGGAGTTCAAGAAAAAACTTCGTTAGATTGGGGCTGATTTTCGGGCTGATTGGAGGGCTGATTGTAGGGCTGATTGTAGGGCTGATTTTCGAGCTGATTGTAGGACTGATTTTCGGGCTGATTTTCGGGCTGGTTGTAGGACTGAGTGGAGGATTGTTAAATGGGGGAATTACTTGTATCCAACACTTTAACCTGCGTCGAATTCTTTACCGTAAAGGTCGCATTCCTTGGAACTACGCTCGCTTCCTTGATTATGCCTCAGAACGCCTGTTGATGAAAAAAGTAGGAGGTGGTTACGTCTTTTATCACCGAATGCTGATGGAACACTTTGCTGCAAAAAGCCAGTAGCTACCTCAGCAAATCTGGTAGCTATTATTAGGTCTTCCGTTTAATTTGCTTAGGAAATTGAGGAACTAAAACAGATTTTTCTAATTCACCTTGTTGATTATAGAATTTCATTTCACCTTGTTCATTACATAACCATACTTCTATAGCTTGAGCTTCTAAATATAATTTTTGTTTAAATTCCATCTCTTCCAAACTGTTACCACTGGATTTAACTTCCACACAAATTTCTGGTGCGATCGACGCTGATACTTCATCTTCAATTTGGGTAAATCTTGCCTCGGAACACCAAACAACATCAGCAACTTTAACCCCATCTGATGTGTTGATAGCACATTCTGGCATCACTTCTCCCGTATGCAAGCAAGATTCTAATAAACGTTGAATTCTTCCTTGGTAAAAAGAATGTTTAATTTTTACGGGACTCATGACAATTTGACCCCATTTATTTAACTCGATTTTGAAGGGTAAATCTTGTAAAATTTTATTGTCACAAACTTCTTCCCATCTCATAATTAATCTTTACTGAGAGCAAGAGAACGATTGATTAAATCTTTAGGACTTACGCACTCGTGACGAAAAATAAGGCTTTGCGATTACTTCACTTCGTAAGCGCTTCGCGCACGCTAACGCGAATGTAATGACGTAAATACGTAGCTTGTGCGTAAGTCCTGATCTTAACAAATTCATCAGAGAAAAGAACAATCTTCCTTACAGGATTAAGAAATTTTGAGGTAAAAACTATGCACTCGCCAGTCAATTTCTTTACAGTTGAAGAATACCTCCAGCTAGAACAAACTAGCGAAATTCGTCATGAATACCTTGGTGGTCAAGTATTCGCCATGTCTGGTGGTAGCAAACAACATAATCTAATAGCCGGAAACATTTACTCACGATTGCGATCGCATTTACGGGGTGGTTCCTGTAGTGTCTTCATGGCTGACATAAAAGTGAATATACAACTAGCCAACCAAAATAAAAACATATTTTATTATCCCGATGTCACAGTTACCTGCGACTCTCAAGATCAAGAACGCTTTTTTTTAAATTATCCTTGCTTAATTATAGAAGTGCTATCACCCAGCACAGAGCTAACAGACAGACGAGAAAAACTTGTTAATTACCGAAATTTAGACAGTTTACAAGAATATGTATTAGTTTCCCAAGAAGAAATCAAAATAGAAGTTTATCGTAAAGATTCTCAAGGAAATTGGTCACTGACAATTTTGAGTAAAGATGATGAATTAAGTTTAGATTCTATTGCCTTAAATTTGACAATGGCAGAGATTTACGAAGATGTAATTAATATTTGAAGCTACTTCCTATCTCCATAATTCTGAATTCATGATCCGCTTTCTACTTCAACTTGGGTACAACGTCGAAACAACCCCATATATAAATACCCAGTCAAATAAATAAAATTCACCGCTATTAATAAACCCTTACTCAGCCAAGAATCTTGCAGGGGAAAAATATAAATAGTCGCCCCTAACACCAGTAATTTTTCCACCAAAGCAACCACCCTACCGTGATACTTGGGATTCCAATAAGAGATGGGACTAATAAAACGGTAATGGCTAAAAGGATAAAAATGCCTATGGGCATCATCATTATGGACGGGAAAATCAAGCAAAGAATGAGCCAATGCACTCATAAACAAAACTTCCCATTGCCAATAACCTAACAAATAAGCGATCGCAATTCCTATTATTTTTAAAGGAATAGAGTGAAAAATATGGGTGAGATTGAGCCACAAGGGCTGATAGTAGGTTGTTGTCCAAATTTCCCGTTCTGACTGACGAACTACCCATTTAGCCCAAAAATACATGGTGAATATGGGTATATCGGGCAGTATAGCACCCACCAATATAGGTAAAGTCGCTTCAGGGTATGTAGGTGTGGTGAGAATGGCAAGGTTGAGAATGGCGTGGCTGGGAGTATTCATGGGCTGCGATTAAACCAAATCAAAGAATTTGTGACATAAAAGCTGATTAAAGGGAAGCTTTTAGTAAGTTGGTATCTGTCTGTTTTGTAGCCATTAAGTCTAGTTTTGCTTTGAGGTGGCGGGCAATTTTCATTATTAGGAAGCCACGATTAAGTGAGTTAAGAAAATTTATGAGCCCACCCAGGGAGTAAGTCAAGTAGCCTCAGGCTAAGAGATGAGGGCTTTTTTAAAAATTGAGATACCCCCATTATTTATCATCTTGAACAAAAAATTATTGACGATGGGAAGTGAAATAATAGTCTGTTGCAAAAGTCGCATTCTCAGCTCTTGTTGAAAATATTTTTGATATAAATTTTGATAACTATATCTAGCATTTTCAAAATCCTCGCTGGTATTAATTGCTTGAGCTAGATATAAACCACTATATAAGTAGGTAGGCGTAAAAAATTATCGTTTGGATAAGACAGGGGGCAGGGGGCAGGGAGCAGGGGGAAAAAGGGTTTTAGCCTTATTTACTTTTCTCCACATAGTTTGGTTTTATTGTGCCGACTTACTTATAGCATTACCAATACCTTCACCTGTAAGCGGATCTGTTAAATTTGCTGCATCACCAACTTTAAAGATGTTGCGATCGCAAATTTTATTGTTCCACTTTGTCATTGCTAATGGATATACTTTTTTCTTTGTTCTAGTTACTACATGAGGAAGTAAATTACTAGCAAAACGATGGTTAGCAATAATATTTTCAAATACACTAATTAAATTTTTTTTATTCTGTTTATACTCCTTTATTGTGTAACCGCAACCTACATTTAGTTTCAATAATTTGTCATTTAAAGCTACTGGGAAAATCCAAAGATAGCCACTAATTCCTAATGAGATATCAAAATAAACTTGTAGACTGGAATGATACTTACTAGGTAAACATTCTAAAGGTAAACTCCAATATTCACGAATAGCAATCAGGTTACATTCTCCTGCGAAAATTCCACGTGCATCAACTATATAATCAAATTCCTGTTTGAAATCAGAGCTAAATTGAGAAATATTGTTAACCGATTGTTTATGAGGAATACATCCTGCTTCTATCGCCCTTTCATATATAAGATGATCCAAAACATATCTAGGTATACAAAAACCTAAATCACCATCGCTGAATTTATAAAAATAATCTCGATCATTAATACCAAGTAACGCACTATTCCATGAATGATACTCTGATGCAAATTTTTTGACATACTCACGTTCAATTCCCATGGTTGCCAATCCTCTAACTGATTGGGGAGTAATTCCATCTCCACAAGGCTTATCTCTTGGAAAAGATTCTTTATCAATTAAGGTTACATGGTGACCATTTTTAGCGAGATGATATCCTGCTGAAGCTCCTGATGGACCTGCTCCCACTACAGCAATTTTGTACATTTTTTACTTTCATTGTTTTAATCATCACAATTATATGCAGGACTTAGGTCAGTGTCACGATTAAAATATAAAACGTAGATTTATTTATTTACAATTCTTAGTAGGTTGGGGAGGGGAGCATCCCACTTTTTACTGAGTGAGCAAAGATTAATCCATTCAGGTAAGCACAACGGTGAGCAATAACTTGAGGAATATTCTCAAACTTCCATTGTGCGCCAGAAATTTTGGTTCGACGGTCAATCTGTTTGACGGTAGATTCGATAGCTCCAGAGCCAATGGAACAAATTTCTTCGACTTGAGAATAAAGTTGTTGGGAAATAAGAGAGAATAGAAAGTTAGTGAATAGACAGGAAGAATGCTAAACATTGAGCGAGTATTGGGGCAAGACCAACTACTGCGGGCAATGACTGGATTAAGCAGAAAAGCTTTTGAAGCTCTTTTAGCAACTTTTAGCACTGTCTATGAACAAAAAGTGCGTTCTGTAGGTACTCCCCCTAATCGATAGCTATACATTTCCAAAACTAAACTGAAAATACAGCAGATTGCAAGTTTATGAGGTACAGTAGCTAATCCAAATTGTAAAAGCTAAAAATCATCCCTGTAATTGGTATACCTCGTTTACCTGAAAAGTACTGTATCTTCACATATATTCGTTATGAGTTCAAGTCTCTGCCCTTGCTCTCATCCCTCGGTTCCGAAGACTCCATCGGGGGACTTCCCGCAAGGAGCGTTAAAAAATTTAGCAATAAATGGTGGTTGTTCCTACTGCACCACCCCATAACTCCTCTCTAAACTTAAAAGTACGAGTTCCTTAAATCATGGGAGCTAGCAGTCAATCTCTATGCACCAAAGGATAACTATGGCAAATACTTTAGAAGTAGTTCAGGCTGCTATTAGTGCCGATCTCAGTGGAATCAAAACTTTAGATCAAGCAATTATAGAGGCGATCGCCCAAGCTCGTACCACCTGCAATCAAACTGGTAATACTTCTAGTGAATGTGTTCTGGCTTGGGAGGTTGTGGAAGAACTACAAACGGAAAAAGTCCACCAACAACAAGCAAGAATCAGAAAAACTGAACTGGAAATTTACTGTGAACAACATCCAGAAGCGATTGAATGCCGTGTATATGATGTTTAATTTTTTGTAATTCTGCAGCAGCAGATTTTGTTAATTGCTTGATAGCTTCTAAATTAGGACTAGAGACTTCACTTGCCATCCCTAACCATAAAAGGTATTCTATATTTCCTTTAGGTCCTGTAATTGGTGACCAAATTAAACCTTTATAGCTCCATCCCAAATCTAGAGCTACCTGTAGAACCTGAAAAATTGCATCAGCTTGATCCTGGGAATCTCTAACTACTCCTTTTTTTCCTACACGGTTTCTCCCGACTTCAAACTGGGGCTTAACTAACAACACCAATTCCTTCGGAGGTTGAGTTAATTGCCACAATCCAGGTAAAATTTTTGTCAGGGAAATAAAAGATACATCTACCACTGCTAAGTCGGGAATTTCCCCTTCATCCCCATATAACTCCTCCGGTGTTAGATGGCGTAAGTTAGTTCGTTCTCGCAATATCAACCGGGAATTATTACGCAAACCCCAGTCAACTTGCCCATAACCAACATCAATCCCATAAACTTTTGCTGCATCTAATTGTAACAAACAATCCGTAAATCCCCCCGTAGAAATACCGCCATCTAAACAAATCCTTCCTGCCACTGGAATGGCAAAAACAGACAAAGCCTTAGCTAACTTATTACCACCACGGGAAACAAAACGCGATCGCTCTTTAATCTTAATTTCAGCTGCAACATTAACTTCCGTTCCCGGTTTATCAACTAATTGACTATCAACTCTCACTTCCCCCGCTTGAATTAACCGTTGCGCTTGCTGGCGAGAAGTACATAAATCCCGTTCTACTAATAAAGTATCTAGTCGCTGTTTAGCCAAATTTACCTTGGTATCCTTTTTGACTTTAAAAATTTTTACCAATAAAAAATAGTTATCAGCAACCAGTTTTTCCTGTTAACTGATAACTGTTAACTGATAACTGAATTAAATATCCTTCTCGCTTAACTCCTTAGTCATATAGTCAAAAGGTTGATCGACAAAACTATTATCCTCAATACCTGCTTCAGCAACCTTATTTTTGACAATATCCTTCATAATTTGAATTCCACGCACCGTTGGACTAATGGGTACACCCAAAGAATTGTAAGTTTCCCGCAATCCTTGTAATACCCGTTCATCCAGTACATTCATATTACCAGCCACAATCGCATAGGTAGCATAGCGGAGATAATAGTCCATATCCCGTAAACAAGCCGCATAACGACGGGTAGTATAGGCGTTACCACTAGGACGAATTAACTCTGGCAACTCATCAAATAAATTTAAAGCAGCTTGCTTAACAATTGCCGCAGCATCACCATTAATAACAGTCGCCGCTTCTACTCTAGCAGTACCGCTAGCAAAATAAGACTTCAGATCATCAATGGCATTGCGATCAAAGTACCGCCCAGCTAAATCATAATTATTAATTAAACTTGTAACCGCGTCCCGCATTCCTTCTTCTCCCAATTCTTCACTATTGCTAATTTTGATATTTATTTGGCTATTTTGTTTAGCCTGTAAAATTTTGTAACGACTACTCCAGGATGAAGTAATGACGCAAAAATAATCAATGCGCTAACTTAGGATTTTATGCCAAAGTTGACTTATATGAAACGAAGTGTAGAGTTTTGTATCAATTATGAACTAACTTGGGTGTGAGATTTTTGCATATTGAGGACTACTTAGGAAACAATTGTTTCATTCTTGGTAGGAAATTATCAGTCAGAGGCAGGGGAGCAGGGAGTAGGGAGTAGGGAGCAGGGAGTAGGGAGCAGGGAGCAGGGAGCAGGGGAGAAAATTTCATCGGGATTCACAACAACCGATTCAATTCTCGACTTCAGTCAACGGTCATGATAGGGTATAAGATGTGGGAAAGCTGTAACCTGAAGAATCTCTCTTTTCCTTGTTCCCTATAAATTAATTGCTCATTAGAGCTAAATTGCTCATTAGAGCTAGAATTTACTCGCTACACCCAAAACCATAGATTGCGATCGCACCGAAAACTTCCAACAGATAATGACTTCGCCATGTCCACTCTACAATCATTCACCGGATTCACCACCGGTAATGGCTCGAAGAAACACTTCTTAACCTTCTGCGTTTTTCTGAATTGTGTTTCGTCACCATAGTTATACTCCCAACGGCTAAAAACTTAACTTTTCGTAGGTTGGGTAGCCACTACTTTGCGCGGTTTTCCCCCGTTATAGTAAGTGGCGTTGGAATGAAGTGAAACCCAATAACAAGTAGGTTTTTGTTGGTTTTCGTACCTCAACCCAACCTAAAATCATGAATCCGTTTAGAGGATATTGCAAGAGTCAGGATGAATATTAAGTTTGTATCCATACAGAAGCAAAAATTAATGTAGCGTTACTGATTTGAAGTATGAAATTAAAAAATCAGCTATTTACAACTCTTACTCCCTGAGTCTTTACGCCTCCGCGTGTTAGTTAA
>NZ_FYBH01000386.1 GCF_900185595.1 Calothrix rhizosoleniae SC01 | reverse complement strand
AAAATTAAATTAAACAAAGAATGCAACAGATTAAAGTAGGTATATTCCTCCAACCATTAAATCTGGTGTGCCTTTTTCTCTTCCCCTTTAACCTTTACCCTTTCCCCTATTTTCCAGCCACAAGGGTAAATCAATGGAAACTATGAAGTAATGAATGATTTAAAATCTCCGTTCGTACATCACTCGAAATTGACTATCAAAGCCAGTATCTTGTTTACCTGAAAATAGATTTTGATAAAAGAAGTCACTGTAATCAGAAATAAATCTTAGTGAAGAGTTATCATCGATATGCTTAACCCCTTGGACGGAAGGAATAATCTGAAAATGGGTAAGACCAATCTTTTTACCAAAAGCATCAAACGGCTGTTGAATTGTCCATAGTATTTCTTGTTCAGCATTAGCAATCAAATTGCCTGTCAGGTATTGAATTACACCAGAACTGATTAAGTTTGCACCATTACCTTGCGAGATTTGTTGCTGAATCTCCAAAACAGAACCTATAGCGCGATCGCTAAGTAATGCTATAATCTCAGCTTTACTTCTTTGAGGAGTACTTGTAAGTCCGATCGCAGGATGTATCAGCCATTGTTTTTGTTGAATACCCTGTTCGGCATTATGATGAATGCAATTAGCTAACTCTTGCAGTGCTTGAGGATTTAATTGGTGACCATTGTTTGCGATCGCTTGCGTATGCCGTAGGCTCATCGCATTTGTACTAGTATCATCTTGGTTAAGCTGACAGGCAACGGTGGATGTATCGGATAAACTGGCGAGTAATTGATTGCCAGTGCCTTCAATCGTGACTTTTACATCTATGCGATCAGGGTGGGGAGGTGTAACAATATCATCTCTAATTTCTGAATCAATTGGTTGACGACGCTCAAATCGAGAGGAGTCAAAGACGAGGGTTTGTAATTGAATACTTATGTTGGGATTGAATAAACCTTGTTTGGGCTTAAATTCAATTATTTGATCGTGGTTACGAGTTAATGCAAATTGGTTATCAAATAGGTTGATCCTTCCTCGTTTTAATTCAATGATTCCCTCTGGCTGCAATTGATTTAAGAAGCCATTCAGGGTTACTTTACCTGCTAGACTAATATTGGCTTTAGGTAGCGATCGCTTAAATTTAAATCTATTGCCGAGAATTATCTGAAAGTCTTGGAATTGAGGTAATATAGCAGGATTATTGGTGGCGGGTTGGGCTGAACTGGGAGTATCTTGGGTTGTATTAGCTACCTTATCATTATTTACTTTAGGTAATACTAATGTTCCATGATGGAGGCGAATTTCACCCCCAATTAATGGATTCATTGCTGTTTGGGAAATAATCGCATTCCCGTCTATTTTACCGTTATATAGTCCCTTGAGATTCAGCTTTCCTGGTCCCATTGTTAGGGTTAGGGGGTTAGATAAGTTTTGTATGGAGTCAAATAAAGGTAAAATTCCTGTTAGTGCAAATGGACTTTCTGCCAGATTACCTTGGAGTTTTTCTACTTGAATTATATCATTTTCTAGGGTTAAATTCCCTGCAACACTTAAGTCTATATTTTCCTCCAATTGCTTGGTTTTAACTGTGGCATTCTCAAGCTGAATATTAGAATTAGCTGTGGTATATTTCAGAAATTCTGGTATAGTTTCGGCTTGCCAATTTAAGGAACCTGCAATTTTAAATTCGATTTTGCCATCTCCTTTTACCCATTCTAATTCACCTTGAGTTAATGGTTTGATTAGAGGAAATAATTTAGTTCCAAATGTTGTATCTATAAGTAGGGAATTATCTTCGTCTGCTTGAGGGGGATAGGGAAATAATGCTTGTAGTTGTATGGATGAATTAGGAGTGGTATTAAATTTTAAGCGAGAATTAATGTAACTAAATTGACCAGAAAATTTCCCTATAGATTCTTGTTCGAGAGTACCATTTATTAAAGATAATTGTCCTCGGGTAATTTGCGGTTGAAATAAACTACCATCTAAATTGGCTTGCATATTTAATCTGCCGTCAATATCAACAGGAAGGTCAATAAAATGCTGTACTGTATTTATAGGAAAGTTGTCTAATTTTAATAATCCAGATGCTTGCTGCAATGATAATTTTCCTTGAAAAGCTAGGAAACTATCTTCTATGTTTATCCGTACAGGTGCTAATTGTAATACTCCATTTTTGAAGTTTCCCTCAGCAATAATCCTATCAATGTATAAATCTTGATTGACTATTTTGTGCGAAGAATCATTAGATTTATTAGTTAAATGTGAATTTTCTGGTTTTAATTGCCATTTACTCCCATCTAGTTGGAAATTAATTTCGGGATTGGTTAGTTTCCCTGCAATGTTAATTTCTGTACTATATTTACCTCGAATATTTGCAGGATCGAATGGTAGTGGTATTGATTGTTTTTCTTGATTACTAAATTGTTGCAGTTGATTATTAATCCGTGCAAGCAGTTGTAGCTGTGAAAGTATATTACTTTGGGGATTACCTACTGGTTGTGTTGTTAAATTATTTGCCTTTCCATAATTATTAGTTTGATTGGTTGTAAATAGTGTTTCCAACAAAGATAAATCAGCAGCAGTGAATATGTCTTGTAATTCTGCTGAATTTGTCACCATTTTACCGTTGATATCGCCAGAATTAAGATTTAAGCTTCCCTGAAAATTATATTCACTTTCTCCCAATTTCAGAGAAGCAGATGATACTTGAGCAATTCCCTCATCATAGGCAAAATTAGCCGCAAATTCCTTTGCTTTGATATACTCCAAATCAGGGGAAAGAATATTAATATTTCCGGTTGTAGCTAAGTTGAATAAGTTAATATTAACTTTTCCCGTAGCTATTCCTCCCACTGAACCAGGAATATTTTGCTGTACAATAGGTATATTGTTTAATAGTCCTAGAGATAGATTTTGAATTCGTACATCTAAATCATCTCTTTGACGCTTACCACTGAGAATAAGACCTGTTTGAGTGTTACCTTGTTTTAATTCAAAACTAACTGGTAAATAGGGGAAAATACATTTTTTTTGTTGACAATATTCTAATTTAGCAGAAATGCGACCGCGTATTGCTTTTGTAGTAGTATTATCAGATTCTCCCTGCAAATCAAGAGCAATTTTTCTACCTAAGTCTATATTGACATTTCCTTTGAGTAATGGCTGAAATGCTATTTTTTCTACAACTAAGTCTCTCAGTTGTAAGTCTCCGAATAGTTTTAAGTTGCCAGGTAAAAATGGATTTGTTAGTAAGTTATTACCAACGAAATTACCTCGGAATATAGCTTGTCCTACAATGGGAGTTCCTAATTGTTGTTCTTGAGGTGCTAAACTTAAGGGAAGTTGATTTAAATTAGAAGTAGCAGTAACATTTAAATCAGTTCCTATTTCCCAAGGAATTATTTTATTTGATACAGGTGTAAGAATTATTTTACCATTAGCATTTAAAGACTGTTTCCCAGTTTGTAAAGAGATGTTTTTTGCTTGAATATTTGTAGATGAAGTACCTTGTAATAGAGGTTTTATATCTCCAATTAAATTAACTTGACTCGATAAATTTGTGAGCTCTGGACAAGATAAGGAAAGACTACTGCAAATTGCGGGAGTATTGATATTATTAGTGGTTATATTAGTAGAAAATTTACCATTATTCAAATTTGTTATGGTGTTTACTGTACCTTTAGCCACAGCTAACGTAGCTACTGCATTTGCTCTAATTTGACTAGAGTCTAATTGTAGTATTTTTTCGATTTGGCTAGAAAGCTGAATGTTGCTATTTACTAAATTTACAGGTAGAGGTAAATCTGGTAAAAATTTTGCCAGAGCAATTCTTTTTGCTTGTGCTTGCGCTTGGATATTACCTTTATTCAAGCGACTATTGACTGCTACTATGCCATTACTAACATTTAAATTAAGTTTAGCAATTCCTTTTATACTGGCTAAATCAAAATCATCCAATTCCCCAACTAAATTGACATTTCCTTTTTGGAGGGTGACGGGTTGATTTACTTGGATATTCTCTAGTTGTAATTGTGAGATGAATGAATTTAAAGGCAATTTATTGATATTCAAATTGGCTTGCCAATATTTATTAGCGAAATTACCTTTAGCATTAAAATCAATTGCACCTTTATTTCGATGTTGATTATTAACTAACTTTCCAGAAGCAGTTGCACGAAAACTATCTAAAGTAGCATCAGAGTCCAATGATAATAATTGCTGTATAGAACCAGACATATTAGCTTGGATCTGAGTAATTGTTAAAGGTAAACTAGGTAATAATTTCTGTATGTTAACTTTCCTTGCAGTCGCAGTGGTTTGAATTATCCCTTGATTCACTACACTATCAACTATGATATTACCTTGGCTAAGCTCCAATTTAAGCCTACTATTTGCTTGGATACTATCTAAATCAAAATTATTCAGCCTCCCTGATAATTTAACCGTGCTGTCTTTTAATGTAATTGGCTCATTAATTGCAGATTCACCAACTTTGAAATTTGCGATCACTGTATTTAATATTGTATTTAATGGTAAGTAATTAGTAGATATTAAAGTCTGCCAATTTTTGTCTACTAAATTACCTTTTCCTCTAACTTTTATTTGTCCCTCTTTTGTCTGTAAGTTTGTATTTTGCAGAGTTATTTGTTTGCCAGAAAGTAGAATGTCTCCAGCAGCAGAAACTTCACTCAGATAGGAAACATCAGAATTAGCTAAATTCCAAGAGATAATTCCTTGAGGATTAGAAACAGTACCACTAATTTTGCCCTCTGCTTGCAAATTGCCTAATTTAACTAATTGCGGAGCGGTACCATAATTAGCAGTTATTGCAGATGGATTGGGTAAATTGGCATCTACATCAAATGACAGTTGCGCTTGATTAAGATTAATTTTGCTAGTTTGGCGATCGATAAATTGTACATTTCCTTTCGCTGTAATTTCACCACCTGCTGCCGGAGTTACACGTAAATCCTGCAGTGAAATTTTATTAGTATTACCTGTAAACTTTGCTTGTACTTCAGAAAACTCTGTTTTATCAACTTTTATTTTTTGTCTACTTATAAGACTACCAAGTATTACAGGGTTTGTTAAAGCACCCCGGAGAAACATCTGAGCCTGTAATTTACCATCTATATTAACTGGCAATTTAAGGGGGAAAGTTCGCATTAAATTAGCTAAATCTATAGGATTAGTATCAACTTTGAGGTTAAATCCTTGATTCAAGTCAATATTGCCAGATATTAAAGTAGTTAAGTTCCCATAGCTGGCTTTTGTATCCTCAAATATAACTTTTTGTCCTGCAAATTCTAGGAATGTATTGGCTTTGAGGGGAAGTGGTAATTGCCTAATTCTTGCTTGTATTTTTTGGATATTAACTTTACCCTTAACAAAAGGAGCTTGGGTAAATGAAGGCAAATTTATCTGTAAGTCCCCATTCATTTTTCCTTGAGACAGAGTGACAATTTTCTCAGGAATCAACCTATTAAATTGGGTTAAATCAAGTCTTTTTATCTTGGCATTTGCTTGGGTTTTACCAGTTTTTATTTCTGTTTTACCATTAATGCTTAATTTACCTTGATCAACATCAGCGTTAATATCATATTTGACTCTTTCCGGCTGAATTTGATTATAGTTGACAAATCCATTAATTTGGGTGCTAAAAGGATTTTTTTGCCCCTGGGGAAGAAGAGTTACTTTTGCCTCCTGAAAACGAACAGTTGCATTCAAATTGACGGGAAGCTTACCACCCCCTGGCTGTTCCAATATATCTGGATTTACCCATTGTCCCTGTTTATCCTGGGCAACGTAAACATTTGGCTTAACTAGGGTGACACTGACAGGCAGGTTACGAAAAAGTAACGCAGGTATAGGATCGAAGTTAACATTTATAGCCTCAATATTAATATAATCAGGATCGGTTGCAGTTGCAGGAATGGAAGAAGAGCCAATTTGAATACCTATCAACCTCCAGCCTTTTACCTTACCTACATTAACCCGACGTTTGAGGATTTTACTTAACTCTGTTTCTAGAAATGGTGGTAGCTCTTTGCTAATCCAATAATTAACGCCAAAATAACCAACTACACTAATTCCAACTAGAGTTAATCCCAATGCTGCAATAATTCTACGGAGCCAAACACCCCTGGGTTTTGCACGGGAAATTTCTAAGGAATCTTCCTCTGGTGGAGTATTTGGGGACACCATGACTTGCTAAATCCAAAAGTTACTCTGCCTGTTTAAATTTTATAGATTACAGTATGTTTAGCATGGTGTAGTTTTAAATAATTTAATATTTAACAGGATTAGCTATTATAATACGAGACCCTGAGCAATAGGACAATATCTTTAATTAGCGATCGCTAATTGATTGTATCTGCATCATACTTTGATGCCCATGTCAACAACTAACCAATTTCTCAGCCATCTTAACCCTATCCAACGTCGTGCTGTGGAACATTTTTGTGGTCCTTTGCTGGTTGTTGCAGGTGCGGGTTCTGGCAAAACAAGGACTTTAACTTATCGTATTGCTAATTTAATTTTGCAACATCGAGTTGACCCAGAAAATATTTTGGCGATAACTTTTCACCAAAACCATTATCAAAATTTCAAGCATTTTTATCTCGAACAAGTACAAGAACATTGGAGTAGTTCATTTCCAGAGCTTCCTAGTTATCAGCGATTTGTTATCTGACACTATAGAACCCATTTGACATCTTTGCTTGAAATATAAGGCTTTCATGAAAGCCGTTTTAACCAACCTTACAACCATTAGGCTTCAAGACACCAGTTCATCGTAGTCAATTATCATAAGACGGATTAAACCAAGACAGTGAAAGGCTTGTAGATTCGACTATAGATGTCAAATGGGTCTATAGTTAATTCAAGCATATTTACCTATTTTTTTTCGTTTAAGTCCCGTTAAGACGAGGTTCAATTCGTTAACAACGACACTAATGTGTTAACGACGACAAATAAAGTGTTATTCGACACATAAAAATGGAGCTAAGCGGATTCGAACCGCTGACCCCTGCAATGCCATTGCAGTGCTCTACCAACTGAGCTATAACCCCGCAAAGTCCGTTTTTTACCTTAACTTAACAATGTGCTTATTGTCAATACACATAATTCTTACCTACAAATCTTAATTCTTTATTAAGATACTTGCAGTAAATAATTCATGCAATGACCCATTAAGAAGTAAACAACCATCATTGCAGCAGCAGCTACAGCTACCAGCAGACCTGCTAACATGAGAGAGAATTCTTTATGTTCGTAAGCCTTCTCCATTAGGTGTAGCGACCAGGCTACCAGTGCCACATCTATAAATAAAAGCGGTACTAACATAATAATTAATATAACTTAATGTTTCTTTACTAATAGTAACACTGTTTTTTATAGTTGTCCTGAACCACATAGGGAGTGGTTAGGAACTTAATACTTGCTTAAGAAATGGGTCTGATTGGTAGTTGCCGATCGCACAAATAGTTTTTGATTTCTGCGACACTTAGCTGTCCATAATGTAGTAAAGAAGCGAGTAGAGCGGTTTCAGCCTTACCTGTGGTAAGTACTTCATAGATGTGTTGGCAATTACCAGCACCCCCGGAAGCGATCACAGGAATTTGTACTGCCTCTACAATTGCTCTGGTTAACTCTAGGTCGTAACCAGCTTGAGTGCCATCAGCATCCATACTTGTCACCAACAATTCTCCTGCACCTCGTTTTTCTACTTCTTGTGCCCACTGAAGAGCATCTATACCTGTATTTTCTCTGCCACCACGGACATATACATCCCAACCAGGATTGGTGGGATCATTTCTGCGTCTGGCATCAATAGCAATGACTATGCATTGATTGCCAAAGCGATCGCTAGCTCGATTAATAAAATCTGGTTTACGTACCGCCGCAGAATTAATACTAACCTTATCTGCTCCGGCTCGTAACAAAGCTTTAACATTTTCTAAGGTTTGGATACCACCACCAACAGTCAGGGGAATGAAGACCTGCTCGGCGGTACGGTACACCACATCAATAATTGTATTGCGTTCTTCATGAGTAGCTGTAATATCTAGAAACGCTAACTCATCTGCCCCAGCATCGTTGTAAACCTTTGCCATTTCCACCGGATCACCGGCATCTTTAATATTGACAAAGTTAACTCCTTTTACAACTCGTCCCGCTTTTACATCTAAGCACGGTAAGATTCTCTTAGCTAGCATGATCAATTTTCTACCCTTGAATATTCCCCGAAATTTAAATTTTAAATGGGTAGGCGTATTCTAGAAAGAAAATTTTTGCATCCGTGTTTTTTCCTAGACTTGCGCGGTTTGCCATTTCCCGAAACCAGTCTGAAATCTAATTCAACAGCAGATCTATGGCGATTATCTCCTCTAAAAAACAGCCTGAAGAACCGGGTAAACAACCCCAGCAGCATCGGAAATCAGCAAAAAAAACTCAAACACCGGATCTTCTACATCCCCAAGCAGAGGCTGACGAGCAGGGAAAGCCAGAAGAGAGTATTCGACCCCAACGGTTTGCTGATTATATCGGACAGAAAGATTTAAAGGATGTGCTAGAAATCGCCATTAAAGCTGCTAAATCCCGTCAAGAGGTGATGGATCATTTACTCTTGTATGGCCCTCCAGGATTGGGTAAAACTACTATGGCAATGATTTTAGCTGCGGAAATGGAGGTTAATTATAAAATTACCAGCGCCCCAGCCTTGGAGCGTCCCAGGGATATTATGGGATTGTTAGTTAACTTGAAACCGGGAGATATTCTCTTCATTGACGAAATTCATCGCCTTTCCCGGATGACTGAGGAAATTTTGTACCCAGCTATGGAAGATTATCGCCTGGATATTACTACAGGCAAAGGCCCTAGTGCCAGGATTCGCAGTATACCCCTAGCAAAATTTACCTTGGTGGGAGCGACAACTAGGGTAGGGGCGTTAACTTCTCCTTTACGCGATCGCTTTGGTTTGGTACAAAAATTACGATTCTATGAAGTGGATGAATTGAGCCAAATAGTTTTGCGAACCGCCCAATTATTGAAAACCCCCGTGGCGGAAGATGGAGCGACAGAAATTGCCCGTCGTTCTCGGGGTACGCCAAGAATAGCAAATAGACTACTTAAGAGGGTACGTGATTATGCGGAGGTTAAATCATCTGGTGAAATTAACGAAGGGGTTGCCGGGGAAGCTCTACAGTTATTTCAAGTAGACCCCTGTGGTTTGGATTGGACAGACAGGCGAATGTTGAGTGTGATTATTGAACAGTTTAATGGTGGCCCTGTGGGATTAGAAACCATTGCGGCTGCCAGTGGTGAGGATACCCAAACCATTGAAGAAGTTTACGAACCTTATTTAATGCAAATTGGATATTTGAGTCGGACTCCACGGGGAAGGGTAGCCACACCTGCTGCGTATAAGCATTTGGGTTTTAAGCCACCGAATGAGCAGATGTCTTTGTTGTGAGGAAGACTGGTGAAGGACTTTGTATTTTTTGGACAGTAGGAAGGTTGACAACTTATTGAAGAAGGCTGGAGGCAGTTCCGATGAAAAATAATTTGTACCATCAATTATCTAAGTATAATTTTTCCTTCCCCCTGCTCCCTGCTCCCTGCTCCCTGCTCCCTGCTCCCCTGCCTTTCCTAGTAAATGCCTACGTCACAATTTCCCATAAAATTTTGCCCAGTATTTCGTCTGTTGATGCTTCAATTAATAAAGGTTAACAAAATGCCAAGGTAAGAGGAATAGGTCTGATGGTGCGATTGATTGTAATTTTCCTGAGTGCTATTTTAATGTTTGGTTGGGGTGGGGAAGCATATGCTGCAAATGAACCCCTGCAAATTACCCAAGAACAATTCCAAAAATGGGAAAATTTGAGTAATCAAGCTTTGAATGCTGCCAGTCAAGGTGATTTTGCCACCTCTGAAAAGTACTGGACACAAATTATCGAAGAATTTCCCCAAAATCCGGCGGTGTGGAGTAACCGGGGGAATGTGCGGGTAAGTCAAAATAAATTGCAAGCAGCTTTAGAAGATTACAACAAAGCTATAGAACTGGCACCCAATGTTACAGACCCCTATTTGAATCGAGGGACAGCCTTTGAAGGGTTGGGAAAATGGTCAAATGCGATCGCAGATTATAATCGCGTTCTGGAGTTAGATCCCAATGATGCTATGGCATATAACAATCGGGGAAATGCCGAAGCAGGCTTAGGAAAATGGGAAGATGCGATCGCAGATTATCAAAAAGCTACGGAGATTAACCCCAAATTTGCCTTCGCCCGTGCTAACCACGCCTTAGCAGAGTATGAAATTGGTAATACAGAAATTGCCATCCAAGAGATGAAAGGTTTGGCTCGCAAGTATCCCCAGTTTGCAGATATGCGAGCTGCTTTAACTGCTGCTTACTGGGCAAATGGAAAGCCAGGAGAAGCGGAAAGTAATTGGGTAGCGGCTTATGGACTAGATAGTCGCTATAAAGATATTAACTGGGTAAAAAATATCCGTCGATGGCCTCCTAGTTTGGTGGTAGCATTGGAGAAATTTTTGAAACTCCAGTAAAAAACTTGCAAATGCACAGGAGCAAGGAAAGTCTAGAAATTGGTTATACCATTTTGAAAGAAGAATACAACAGATGGGTAGGGGCAAGGTAATAACCTGTAAATATGGCGGCTTTTGCGATTCATTCCCGTATTCACCAAGCTTGGGACGCTTACTCGAGCCCTTGATTCAAGATGCCTGTGCATTTTACGAAGACCATGCTTTATTCGATAATTATACCGGGGTCGTACTGGAAACAGGAGAAAGCGATCGCATTGCTGCTACCTTGGGAGAAAGAAAGTATTATGCTCTGTAACCACGGCTTATTAATTATTTTACGCCTGTTTAAATAATCAAAAAACTACTATAGTTTATTTCGCAGTTCTAGCTTGTATGAACAAATAAATGCCATTGGAGAAGTTATATAATGAAACTGATTAAAATACTCTCTGCACTAACTATAGATGCCATTAGTTGGCTTTATCCAGTAGTAATAATCATTCTGGCGGGGTTTCTGGAAAGCTGGCTGCTGTTTAGCCTGTTCTCGGAAATTAAACCTCTGGTTCTGGTGGCAACATTTCCTCTCATTTACTTGCTCTGGTTATTTCTTTTTTTGTGCCTGAGTATTGTGGGGACAAAACTTATGTTTCTATTTGTTAAAAAGCCTAAAATCCTCGAAATTAATATTCTCGAGGATCTGCTTGCACTTATTCAAATAGAACCTATAATTATCTCTTACAGACTACAGAGTTTAATGTCTACATTGCCTTTTCTCAACTATTTCCAGCTTACTCCAAATGCTTTGAAATGGATGAGAAACCTAGTGATGAGCTCCTATTCTCCAGAGGTGCATATCGGCAAACTCTGCACAATAGTCGTATGGCCACAAGATCCAGATTTGACATACATCGGTAATAACGTGGTTATTGGCAGTAAATGCGATCTTGTTGCTCATGGTCTCAACAGCTCTGGAGGTCAAGTAAAATACTTTTCCGAGCCGATTATTATTGAAAATAACAGTACTATCGGTGGTAATAGCCGAATCGGAATGGGTGTCAAAATTGAGGAGGGAGGGATAGTAGAAGTAGGTAGCAATGTGCTTCCTTTCACTCGTATAGGAAGGGGCGAGATATGGGGAGGAAATCCAGCAGTTTTTATCCGTAAACGAAACGAATATGCGAATATCAGTGAAACCAATTATTCAGTACAACAGATAGATTCATCGGAATTGAATGACATAATTGCTAATGCTACTCGTTTGCGTCCCGAAGAGATTACCAAAGACCTCAGTAGCGACAATTGTATGGCATGGGATTCCTTGGCTAAAATGTCAATTGCCGCTTCATTGTATGACCGTTTTAATATTCGTATTGCTGCTGAGCAAATCTTCAAGCTAAATTCTCGTCAGTCAATCGAGCAGTTAATTACCGTCCATACACATAATAATCTTTCAGATAATTCGGATACTGTATCCACTACTAATGAAACTGTTGAAATACCCACTAATCCAGAACTTCTACCCCTTTACAAGCCAGACACTGTAACTCAAGCACTTGCCCGTCGTTTTCAGGAAGCATCGCAGGAAGGGGAGCAAAAAATTGTCATAGCTGCTACTTTTACTGCACAACCACTAGGTTCTACCTTAGAACTCTGGTGTAGAGCATTCGGTATTCCATTTTTTGTTGAGTTTGGCGAATTCAACCAATTGGAGCAGACTCTTCTTTCCCCAGATAGTGTGTTTATGAATAACCCAAATGGGTTAAATGTTGTGCTGACTCGCCCAGAAGATTTAATCTCCGATGGAGATCCAGATGGGATGATTCGAGCCAGTCAACTGTTAGATGCGATTAATAGTTATGCTGTAAATAAAAAGGGTCTAATCGTATCAAATTTGCCCCCAGCCGTTTCACCATTTTTCCACGGAAAGCATCAACAGGTGGAAAAACTACGCTTTTGGTGGCTGGAGCAGCTGGAAAAAATCGAAGGGATCCAGATATTAGACTTTACCGGAGTTGTAGAGGAAGTTGGACGACAAAATTCCCAGGATGCTTCATTAGAGGCAATAGCCCGTGCTCCCTATTCACAGATTGTATATCAGAGATTGGGAATTGCAATTACTCGTTTGGTTCGTGGAAGATTTCTTCCTGCAAAAAAAGTTCTGGCACTTGATTGCGACGGCATTCTCTGGGGAGGTATTTTGGGTGAGGATGGTATTGATGGGATTGCCTTGAGTAATGACTATCCTGGTCGCAGTTTTCGTCTGTTTCAGGAAATGCTTCTAGAACTTAAAAAACGGGGGATTTTGCTAGTATTAGTTAGCAAAAATGAAGAAGCGGATGTCTGGAATGTGTTTGAACATCATCCCGAAATGGTTCTTCGACGAGAGGATATTGCTGGTTATCGGATTAATTGGCAGGAAAAATCTGTTAATTTGCGCGAACTTACCGATGAATTAAATTTGGGTCTGGACTCTTTCGTTTTTGTAGATGATTCACCCGTAGAGCGTCTTGAAGTGGAGACAAATGCTCCAGAAGTCATAGTTGTTCCCATGCCGAAAGAAGCGGCACATTATGTCGAAACCCTTTCCAAGCTGTGGTGTTTTGATTCCTGTAGTATTACGGTAGAAGATAGGATGCGAACCCAATTGATGGCGGAGGAACAACAGCGCCGGGAATTGCAGCAGAGTACAAGTAGCATTCATAGTTACTTGGAATCCCTACAATTGGTTGTAGAAATCCGGTCTGCCGAAGCAAGAGATTTGCCACGAGTCGCACAATTAACGCAAAAAACCAATCAATTTAATCTTTCCTTAATTCGCCGTTCCTTAACTGAAATTCAAGACCTGCACAAATCCTGCTCCATTCTAGCGCTGAATCTTAAGGATCGTTTTGGTGATTATGGTCTTGTTGGCGTAGCGATTCTGAAGCAGGAAAACAGATGTCTGTTTCTAGATACATTTCTGCTCAGTTGTCGCGCTCTCGGACGAGGAATAGAGCAATCTTTCTTATGCACCCTTTTTGATTTTGCTCATCAAAAAGATTTAAACATGATTATTGCTCCTTACCATTCAGGTTCACGAAACGAGCAAGTAAAAACTTTTCTGTTGAAAATGGGTTTTTCGCCCAAGCAATCAGATATTCTGGAAGCTGAAGTGGTGAATGTTCCGCAAAAGCCTGGGTATATAGAACTACAAGTTCGAGTGTTAGCCTGAGTGAAAGGGAAAATCCCAACGGAAGCTTTTTTAATCTGTTCAACAACGTTGCATATGATTTACCCATATAACAACTGATTGCTGATTTCCTCAATTGCCAGGTTACTTAACCAAAATACCAACCTTTGGCGCTACTTCATAGGCATTTTTCTGGGGTACAACAATAATTCCAGAGTGTTGTCTCTCCTTTTCTATATACTGAAGGTTTGACTGCTCCCCTGCCTGAAGGCGAGGGGATTCTAAAATGTATGAGGGATCCTGTCACCACATTGAACTTCCTGTAATGGACCTATTAAATAGAGCTTCGGAGGTTCATCAGTGGAAAACGTGAGTCTGCCATACACTTTATTTTCTGGATTATTGGAGAGAAACCAAACGCCATTTTCTTCAATACTTTTCATAACCTACTCTTATAAATTACTTATTCTCCCCTAACAAAATTTGCCGGAGCGATCGCCATTTAACTAACCAATCTATCAGTTGTTTTTCCCCAATCTTCGTTTTCTGTGCCTGTACTTTTAACAACTCATTTAATTCAGTATTATCACTACTAATTTGTTGTTTCCACTCCTCAATTAAAGTATCTCGTCCCAGAGGAGTTTTCCCCAACCCCAAGGCTGTTTGTAATCTCATCTGTTCTTCCTTACCCACCATTTCCACCACAAAGTCACTGGATTCAGCTTTTTGCAACACTGCTGCTAATGCCTGGATATAAGCTGCACTATTATCGACTACTGGAGTCCCTAAACTCGCTGATTTTCCTAAGCGGCGATTTTTTGCCCATACCACTACCAACAACAAAACACATATTTGCATGAATGCAGGGAATAAAGGAGTTTGACCCAAATAACTAAATAAATTTCCCTGTCCTTCCCTTTCTCTCACATCCTGATCTTTATAGCCGTGGATGTACTCATCTACCAAAATCAGATTATCTTGATGAGTAACTAAATTTGCTAGGTACTTAAAGTTACCAGAATAATCCTGATAGGCATTAGCTGCCAAATGGGGTGTGATGGCAAAAGTTACCTTACCTTTACCGTACTTTTTCTGCCAAACCACCGCTCCAAAGCTATCTGACAAATCAGCCTCTTCCCCAGAGGTAATTTCTCTTCGCCTACTAGTATCAATCTTAACATCACCTAGAAGCGATCGCTGGATGGTACTGAATTTGGCACCACTCACACCTTGATATACCCCCAAAATCACCAGATTATTCCCAGTTTCCACCCATTTTTTTTGTTTGGATGATAGAGCCTGGAAACCCAAAGAAGCTCTTACTTGCAGTAAAGTAACTGGGCGTTTTTCTGTTGTTAAATCTGCAAATGGCTTTTTCCACCTTTGGATAGTTGCACCTTGTTTCTGTATAAAAGCATACCAAGCACCATAGCCATCCGGGGCGCGTCCATAAGTGGAGCCGCTATTAAGCTTACTACTACTGGGTGCAGCAATCATAGTGAGGAGAATCACCGCTAATATCAGTCCAGATAACCAGAGCCAGCGATTTGAGCGTTTCATTTTAGTATCATTTTAAACTTATTACTTATTATTTATTATTTATTACTTACTACTTGTAATCTCCCCATAGGCTTGCTGACACTGCTGATAAGTATCTGATGAAACTTTGCGATCGCTAAAACACAATTGCTCGTGGGTAGTAATCAAGGTTTCATAAGGCTGTATTGGGGTTCCAGATAATTGTAATAATTGCAAATACTCGCCATCTGTACGACTTGCTTTTTGGGGAATTATTTTAGTTTCATGTAAATATTGCAGGGTTGCTAAATACAAGCAACGACAAGCATCTCCGTATTTACCCTGACGATAAAAATATTGCGATCGCTCCAACCATGCAGCAGCAGATAAATTTTTTGATTGGAAAGTAGCAACAGCAGCAGTATCATTTATTCTATTTAATCGCGAATAAATATAAGGACTAAATTCCTGCCATAATCGCCAAACAACCCAAGCGACAAATAAACCTAGTAACATCCAAAACAAAAACTTCAGTAGATTTTCTACCCAAGGAAGAATAGACCATTTAGGTAATTGATCAGAAAATGGCAATCGCCAACGGGAAATTTGGTACTCCAACCATTCCCCGATTTGTCGCTGTAATTGAGAAAGCTGCCAACCCCAACTAGTTTTTTCAAATGATTCTGCGGGCATAATTAAATTATCGGATGGAGATAATCCAGACTATTCTAACTTCTGAGTATTTATAGCGCTACGTGCCAGTAATAAGTTTACTGCTCATAGGTTTGGTGCTTCAACAATGTCCGCGCCCTAATTACGTAGTGGTATACTATTTTAGTTAAAATTTCTCTCTATATATAAATATGTCTGGCTAAACTATATTGATAAATATTAAGTTTTAATAACCAGGCGATTGTTATCTTTTGGTGGTTGGATATTTGGTGGTTTGATATTTAAAGTTGATAAAATCCCTAACTATCTGGCTTCTGATTGTAATCAATTAGAAGCTCAGGTATGACCTGGAAGTTAAAATTTTCACTCCATGATGGAACATCTACAGGCATGATAGAAGTAGAAGTATAAAAAGAGAAATTTTAAATGACTATCTACTTTTACAAAGCTTGGCAGCCCTATGGCTGTTTTTCTAACTTTTCTCCCCACGGGATCGTTATCCAAAAAACTTACTGGTCAACGGTAGAACATTACTATCAGGCTCAAAAGTTCGTGGGTACAAAAGATGAAATAATTATTCCCCTGATTCATGATGCAGAAACTCCAGAAAAAGCGGCTGAATTGGGACGTTGCCCCACTCGTCAAATACGTCCAGATTGGGAAGTCATTAAAACCATTGTCATGGGAACAGCAGTGTTACAAAAATTTCGCACCCATACTGGAATTGCTAAAATTCTCCTAGATACGGGAGAGCAATTACTGGTAGAAAACTCCCCTACCGATTATTTCTGGGGTTGTGGTGCCAATAAATCTGGTCAAAATCAATTAGGTAAAACTCTGATGAGTGTACGGTCAGAATTACGCCATATGCCAGTGTTAGAAGCTCTGGCAAAATCCAATAGTTAAGTTCAATTAAGTTAAGTTACATTTTGAGGATAGCATCACAATATTGTATCAAAGTATTAAGGCGATCGTTAATTGCCTGTAGTCTAGTCTGAACAGTTGTAGTTTGCCTTGCTCCCTGCAAAAAAATCATATCCATTTCTAGAAGACGCAATTGTTTACTGATTTCTGTGTGATAGGAATTTATCTGGCTCAGATTTTGGTTTTCTGTGTCTTCAGGAGCTAAAGTCAAAATCTGCTGCTGATAAAATTTACGCAAGGACATGATTTGCTGCTGTAGTTGGGGTGCATCTGGTTCAGCAGTAATGGTATAGTTGCGTAATTGCTCTAACAAATTTACGAATGCCTGATATGGCTGATTATTTATATACATGCAAATATTTGGGAAAATAGTTGGTAAGGTCAAGAAATGTTGCTTATACAATGAAGTTTTTCCAATAATTGTGGCAAATTCAGCCAGAAAAAAGATTTTTGGTTGCATATTTACCATAAATCAGTTTTCAATATTATTATCCTTGAAACTCACTTGCATATACTAATTTCTGAAATACTAATTTTCCCCATTTTTATCAATAACATCTTGATGACGGTCACCCTGTCATTTTGAACCCCAGTTAATGGCTGTGGTTAAAACATCTATCAAAAGGTCAATTCAAAGCATTTACTGTATACTTGCTTGACCTTCACCGCTTATTTTTCCTCATACCCTGATTACCCTACCCCCAATTTAATTCTATGAACTGCTCAATCCTTGAATCTTCTATGGACATTAATATTCCAGTATGGCTACAAAGCTGTTTGGAAAACTCACACCCCAACAGTGAGCACATACAGAATAATTACCAGTACCAGGAAGACAAATTAATTGCTGAAGCCTTCAAATTTGCCTACAAACTTCATGAAGGTCAGTATCGCAAATCAGGTGAACCATATATTTGTCATCCAGTCGCTGTCGCCGGTTTGTTACGTGACTTAGGAGGCAGTGCTACTATGATAGCAGCTGGTTTTTTGCATGATGTAGTAGAAGATACAGAAGTTACGAGTGAAGAAATCGAGAATCTCTTTGGTGGGGAAGTTCGACAATTAGTGGAAGGTGTAACCAAGCTTTCTAAAATAAATTTTAAGAGTAAAACAGAAGGTCAAGCTGAGAACTTCCGGCGAATGTTTTTAGCAATGGCAAAAGATATTCGGGTGATTGTGGTCAAATTGGCGGATCGCCTCCATAATATGCGAACCTTGGAACATTTACCAGATGCTAAGCGCCGTCGCATTGCTTTAGAAACTAAAGAAATTTTTGCTCCCTTAGCTAATCGCTTGGGAATTTGGCATCTTAAATGGGAGTTGGAAGATTTATCCTTTAAATACCTAGAATCAGAAGCTTACCAAGAAATTAAACAGCTAGTAGCAGATAAACGCACTGATAGAGAAAATAGATTAAAACAAATTACTGGAACCTTGCAAAATCGGTTAGCAAAAGTAGGTATTCATTGTTTTGATATCAGTGGTAGACCCAAACACCTCCATAGTATCTATCAAAAAATGCAGCGCCAAAACAAAGAATTTCATGAAATTTACGATTTGGCTGCTTTAAGAATTATAGTAGAAACTAAAGAGGAATGTTATCGGGCTTTAGCGGTGGTTCACGATTCATTTCTGCCCATTCCTGGTAGATTTAAAGATTATATTGGATTACCCAAACCCAATCATTATCAATCCTTACATACTGGAGTGATTGGTCCTTGGGGTGGTCATTTAGAGATTCAAATTCGGACTCTGGAAATGCATCATATTGCCGAATATGGGATTGCAGCTCACTGGAAATATAAGGAAAAAGGTGGATCTCAAAGTACAACTTTAACCGCAGCAGATGAAAAATTTACTTGGTTGCGACAGTTATTGGAATGGCAAAATGACCTCAAAGATGCCCAGGAATATCTCGATAGCGTTAAAGATAACCTATTTGAAGATGATGTTTATGTTTTTACCCCTAAAGGTGATTTAGTTGCATTAAAGGCTGGTTCTACACCCATAGATTTTGCCTATCGCATTCATACGGAGGTGGGTAATCACTGTGCAGGTGTGAAGGTGAATGGACGGATGTTACCCCTATCAACGCCTCTAAAAAATGGTGATATCGTCGAGATTATCACTCAAAAGAATAGTCAACCAAGTGTGGACTGTCTCAACTTTGCCAAAACAAGTTTAGCCAAGAATCGCATTCGCCAATTATACAAGCGAGCGCACCGAGAAGAAAATATTACCCGTGGCAAGGAGTTATTAGAAAAAGAACTGGGCAAAAAAGGCTTTGATAATTTGCTCAAATCTCAAGCCATGCAAACTGTGGTGGAGAGATGCAACTATCAAAGTGTAGAAGATTTATTGGCTGGTTTGGGTCATGGTGAAATTACCCTCAATTTTTTCTTGAATCGTTGGCGAGAAGCAATTAAGTCCCAACAACCATTAACTCCCGAATCGGAAACCCATAATCATTTACCCACCCTTACACCCAAAGTAAAGGATATAAGTCCTAGCATTTCCCAATCTAGTAATTCACCAATTGTAGGTATAGAAGGGTTGATGTACCATCTAGCTGGGTGTTGTAATCCCATTCCTGGGGAAGCAATTATTGGTGTAGTTACCAGAGGTAAAGGGATTAAGATTCATCGCCAAGAATGCCAAAATCTGGAAACAGTAGAATGCGATCGCTTGATTCCTGTAACCTGGAATTGTAACGATGACAAGATTTCTCAGTTTCATACTTATCCAGTGAAAATCCAAATTGAGACTTTAGACAGGGTGGGGGTTTTTAAGGATATTTTATCCCGTTTAAGTGATCGAGGTATTAATGTGCGTAATGCTAATGTGAAAACTTCTATTGCTAAGCCGGCATTAATTGATTTAGAAATAGAAATATCTAGTTGTACTCAATTAGAACAGTTGTTCAGTCAAATCAAAAAAATGAGCGACATTATTAATATTCGTCGTCTTGGTTATATATATTCCTAGTTGTAAAGGACTGAAGGAATAATATTTGTTTCTGTAAGCTTGCCAATTTTTATCTCAATTGGCAAGTTGAATCTGTGAAAGATTAAGTTACAAATATTAATGAAGTTTTATAATAATTGCTCGTAAAGTTTGCCAGCTTGTTCCCAGGTAAATTCTGTTTCTACCATCTGTCTAGCATTTCTAGATAAATCATTTCTCAGTTCTGGATGCTCAAATAATTGACTGATAGCCTTGACATATTCTTCAGGAGTATTAGCTCTTAATGCTCTTGGAGAACTACCCACATTGTCTACAGACAACCCTTCCAAACCGCGATCACTTCCGACGACTGGTACACCAGCAGCCATTGCTTCTAAGGTTTTATTTTTAATCCCAAATCCAGTCCGCATGGGAACTACACAAATGGTAGCTTGATGTAAATATTCTACCATTGAAGGTACGCGCCCAGTGACATTAATTCCTGGTATTGCTTGAAGTCTTAAAATTGCAGGTACGGGATTAGAGCCAACAACATCAAAAGTTGTATCTGGGTAAAGTTTTTGAATTTCTGGTAATACTTCATCAGCGAAAAAACAGACTGCATCAATATTTGCCAAATTATCCATTGCACCAATAAAAATTAAGCGGTATCCTGTGGGATCATTGGTACGGTAAGGGAAGGAAACTAAATCTACACCATTGGGAATGATCGCAATTTTCCGACTAGGATTGAATGCCTGTAGTTGTATTTTATCTTCTTCTGTAGTCACAACAATTTGCGAAAATTTAGAGCAGTAACTTCGCTCATAACGCTGTAATAGTGGTAGATTAATTTTATCTCTGAGAGAATTTTCCGAAATACCTGTTTTTAATTGGTTAAGACAAGTGCCATAAACAGAACTATGGACATTAACTAAGGTTTTGACTTGTTTTTGGAAATCAGGGTTAATATAAATTTCATTCACACTATGTTCGCAGGTAATCACATCACATTTATTCTCCTCGACAAAATTATTAATCCAACTTTGCATCTCCACTGAATAACGATTTAACACATTTGGTGGTGTACCCGTGAAGAGGAATTTATTCAATCTGTGAATTTTTTTCAGTATTCCTCCTGTGGTTGGCATTTCTGAAGGACGGTTAAAAATAACTAGATGATCAACAACATTCCTTAACTCAACTATTTCTGCGGCTGCAACACCGTCTTCCTGCTGAGTGACTAAGGTTATAGAATGATTTTTAGTCAAATATTTGAGTAAATTAAAAGTTCGGACTTGGGTTCCTCCACGGGTTGGTGGATAAGGGAATGTAGAAGATATCATTAAGATGTTCATAAAGCTATTTATATAGGAATAATACTAACGAAAGTGAAGATAGATAAAAATATGATAATTGGGCTGTAATTTTGAATACATTTAATTGAAGGTTACCAGTCAATTATTTTGTAAAAATAGAGCAAATATACTATATCATTTGTTAGATTAAAAATATTTTACGCATATCAGAAACATAATATAAAAAAGGATGCTATTTTCATGGAAAACTTTGGTATTTATACTTTAGCAAATGATTCTGTTTATGACCAATTAATAGCACTGTTGAATAGTATTGAAATTAATGTAAGTTCAAAGATACCTGTTTGTATTATTCCCTATAATCAAAAACTAGATTTAGTGAAAGCAGAAATTAAATCTAGGTCAAATGTAACTTTATTTGATAATTGGGAAGCAATCCAGTATTGGGAAGACCTTTCTCACCAAATTTGGTCAGCTCATCCTAGAGAGAAAGAATCAAGATACTCCCGCCCTAGTTGGTACAAAGGACATTTGCAAAGAAGGTTAGCTGTATTTGATGGTATTTTTGATAAATTTGTATTTTATGATGCTGACAGTTTGGCTATGAAGCCAATAAATGATGTATATGAGAAACTAGAAACCTACGATTTTGTTTTTGATGATTGGGAACATAAAAAGCCAGAACCTGTAGCAGCTTTAAATTTTTCACTCATAGAGAAAACTGGGTTATATAAGACAGAAAATATACGAAATAAATTGCACTGTTCTAGCTTTTTTGGTTCCAAAAAAGGACTATTTAGTTCTCAAGAAATGAGCTTAATGAAGCAGAGATTAATTGAACAAAGAGAAATTGAATGGATCAATGGTCATGGTTGGTGGGATGATGCTTTCTTATTTAATTACATGACTTTACGTAGCGAACGCCCACTATTTAATTTTACCCTTAGTCCTAATGGTCAAGATATAACTGGTAATTGTGCTGATGCAGATCCCTTTGTCAATATTGATCATGTCCTGTATAACGAAGATGGATTAAAACCAATTCATCGCATTCATTACATGAACTATTCTTCTAGTGATTTTGCTAGTTTATGTCGAGGCGCAAATGTTAATATTCGTTACAAATATGATTTTTTATACTATCGTTTTCTTAAAGAGCCAGAGAAAAGACCACAAAAGCTAAAAGAGCCTAATATTGTGACTAAAAGTAATCGATTAATTCAAAAAGCAGTGAAGAAACTGCACAAAACTCTTAGTTAAGTTTTATGATGTTTTTTATTAGTGGTTAATATCATCTATTTTGGACATTAAATAATGCCTAAAGTTAGTATTTGTATTCCTACATATAATCGCGTTAATCTCCTATGTTGTGCTATTGAGAGTGTACTCAATCAAACGTATACAGATTTTGAACTAATTATTTGTGATGATGGTTCCAAAGATGATACACCTAAGGTAATCTCCAGATATACAGATAAGCGAATTAGATATATCCGCCATCCTCAAAATATTGGCAAAAGTAATAATATGCGCTCTGGCTTTGAAGCATCTACAGGGGATTATTTTCTTAAATTCGATGATGATGATAGATTAACTCCGGATTTTTTAGTACAGACAATATCGATTCTAGATCATAATTTCAATGTGGATTTTGTTGGTACAGATCACTGGATAATTGATATTAATAATGTCCGATATGAACCACAAACTCAGGATAATTCTCGACGTTGGGGAAGAGAAAATTTACCCGCAGGAATTGTTGATAATTTATTAGAAGTAGTATTTATTAATCAAAGTTTCCAAATTGGTGCAACTTTATTTCGCTGCCAAGTGTTAGATGAATTAGGATTTATGCAACCTAATTGGCAAAATTGTGAGGATAATGATTTATTTGTGAGATTGGCTTTGGCAGGAAAGAATGGGTATTATTTACCAGAATTATTGATGGAATATCGTGTTCATGCAGAACAACAAGGTATTAATAGAGCTATTCCTTATTTATTTGATAAATTACAATATTTAGAGAATTATAAATTTGCATCTGAAAAGGTAGAAAAAATTAGATTACAGCGTTTGGCTGAGACAAAATTATTGTTAGGCTTGCGGTTAATTAAAAAGGGCGATATTCAGCAAGGAAGGAAGCTAGTTTTAGCAGGTAAATCAGCTTCAACTGCTAAAATGTTTGTTGGATTAGCATTGTCTTTATTACCTTTAGTAATCAGGGAACAAATGTTTGAGATTTTAAGCAGAATCAAAGGATAAAGATAAACTATACAAAAATATATATTTGTTTTTAAAAATATAGAAATACTCAGATAATAATTCAGTGTGTTTACTTAAAAAAATAGAGGATAATACAAGTAGAATATAAGTAAAAATATTCCCAAAACAAGTGTGATTATTAACAGAGTTGGGGTAAGAATCATGAATGCCAAGATTGTTGTCACTTTAGCGATCGCTCTAGGTCTAGGCGGGTTAACTTACCAGGGGAAGGCACAGTCACCAGTAGTACCATCTAGTTTGTCTGGAGATTCTCTATCTGGCATTAATACTCGCAATGCAGAGAATGACTTTACTAACTTTTTCTTTAGGGATAAATCCGACTCAGTTAATGATATGAAGGCGGGAGAAAATAGCAATTCTAATTTCAGTGATCAAAGAGCTAGGTTGCGTCAAATAGAGAAATCCTTATCACAGGTAAGTACACCAATTATTCTTCAACCAGCAGAATCATTTAATGGTAATGATGGCGTACAACTACAGTTAGATTTAGCTCAATGATGGGATTGTTGATGCACAGATGCAGGATTTATGAAATGTAGGTGATATTAATCGGTTTGGGTTGGGGAGAATGTTAAAAGATTTTGTCACTTTTTCTCCCTAACCTAATTTTGTATACAAGTATTTGTCTACAATTATTGAAAATCTAAAAATCCAGAATTTGCCTAGCTAATTCTTCTAAGGAGTAGACAATATTAATATAAGAACGTACCAAAGAAGTTTGAATCTCCACGTCTTGTCTGCGGGGATAATGAGGATGAATCCCTATAAACAGAGGTTTTTGGGTCATTGACCATGCACCCAGCTCATAGAGGGCAATTGGACAGATACTTTCTTGGGGAAACCAGAAGAGAATCGCCTGAGCTAATCGCAGATGCTTGTATTCCCACTCAATTTGTTCCTTGGATGCTTCGGGATTGTCAATTGGGAAATTAGCACGGCGCGGATTTAATATTGTCCAATCTGAAGAATGTAATAATTGTACTATCTTTGCTTGCCAATCTGGACAACCAGTTATACCTCCAGCACAGAAAATTGATTTACCTTGACCATCATACCTATGTGGAGCTTCAATGTAATTGCTCATATTTAAAATTAATAATCTACCCCAGCAATGTATGCTAGAGCGATCGCATACCTTAATTTTTATAAAAGCTTTTTATTTTCCCATAATCCCCTCTCGTAAGTTTATCGCAGCATTATTACCGAAGTCAGGTAAAATAAAATCTTTAGGAGTGGAGAGGAAAACGTGACTCGCGCCATCATAGTACGCCACGGTCAAAGTACATATAACATAGAAAAGCGTATCCAAGGACGTACAGATTTTTCCAGATTAACCCAGAAGGGTTGTGATGATGCTAGTCAGGTAGGTAAGTTCCTCAGCCAAATTAAATTTGATGCAATTTACTGTAGTCCACTCACTCGCGCTCAACAGACAGCGGCAATAATTCACCAAGAGTTATCGGTAAATTCAGAACAGTCTGCGGTTCCCCAGCCTAGTCATCAGTTATTGGAGGTAGATTTACCTCTATGGGAAAAAATGTTGTCAGCAGATGTTCAATATCAGTTTGCTGATGATTACCGCATTTGGAAGGAAAAACCCCACGAATTTAAGATGCTAGTTCCCGATGGAGATGGAACTAGAGAACATTTTCCTGTTTTATCTTTATACGCACAAGCAAGGGAATTTTGGCAAGAAATTTTATCCCGTCACCAAGGGAAAACCATTCTCATTGTCGGTCATAATGGCATTAATCGCTCTCTAATTAGTACTGCATTAAATATTCCCCCCAGTCGTTACCATTCTCTCCAGCAATCTAATTGTGGTGTAAGCGTGTTAAATTTTTCTGGTGCTTTGGGGGAACCAGCACAACTAGAATCCCTTAACCAAACCCAGCACATGGGAGTCACTTTTCCCTCCCTACGACCAAATCATCAGGGATTAAGATTATTCTTAGTGCGTCATGGAGAAACCGATTGGAATCGTCAAGGACGGTATCAAGGACAAACTGATGTCACTTTAAATCAACAGGGAACACTACAGTCACAAAAATTATCAGATTTGATGCAAAATGTGGAGCTAGATTTAATTGTTAGTAGTTCCATGTCTCGCGCAAAGGAAACAGCAGAGATTATTTTGCACCATCATCCCCATGTCAATTTGCAATTAGATGATGGGTTTAAGGAAATTACCCACGGATTTTGGGAAGGAAAACTAGAAACGGACATTGCACAAGATTTTCCAGAAGATTTTCAACAGTGGCTCACAAAACCAGCCCAATTGCAACTATCCTCAGGTGAAAATTTACAAAAATTATGGCAACGTAGTGTGAAAATTTTTGATGCAATTGTTGAAGAAGCGTTAAGCAAAAAACTCAAAACTATTTTAGTTGTTGCTCATGGTGGTATTAATCAGGTCTTAGTTTGTCATATTATGGGATTATCACCGGAAAATTTCTGGAATTTTCGCCAAAGCAATGGTTCTGTGAGTGTAATAGATTATCCTTTGGGATTGGATGGATTACCTGTGCTGCAAGCTATGAATATTACTTCCCATATTCATGGAGGTGCGATTGATAAAACTGTAACTGGAGCAATGTGAAAGTCAGGAAGAGGTATGGGAGCAGGGAGCAGGGAGCAGGGAGCAGGGAGCAGGGGAGAAAACCCATGAGTGACTGCATCAAGAAAGGAATTATTGCACCTTGTGCTTATACATCACGGCACAATTATCTCTAATTTTTCCACAAATAAATTTGGGGGTTTGTATCCTTTTTTTTCAGTCAAACAATTTTAGATTTTGCGGAAAGTTGCGGTGCGGGGGTTCCCCCCGTTGAGCAAACTTTTCAAGACGGAGTTTGGATTTTGGATTAAAGAATTGTGGATTGAGTCCACGGATAAATCAAAATTATTCAATCTCCCTTGAAGAAAATGGAATAAACATAATGAAAAATCCAATCCTTCCCCTTTAACCTTTCCCCTTTGTCCTTGTGTTTCTCAGGAGTGGTACATTTTAACTCACAACTGATAATCTAACTCAAAACCATGATTGGCGAATTGCTACAACAAGTCAGGTTAATTGATCCTGTATCTGCAACTGATTATATTACTGATATTTTAATTGTTGATAACTACATTCATTCAGTTGCTAATGATATTTCGGATATCCCAGCTAATACTAAAATCCGAGATTGTCGGGGATTAATTCTGGGAACTGGTTTAGTGGACTTATATAGCCATTCTGGGGAACCGGGATTTGAAGAACGGGAAACCCTTTTATCCCTATTCAAAGCCGCTACTAGTGGTGGCTTTACGAGAATTACTATTTTACCTGATACCTCTCCCCCAGTAGATAACCCGGCTGTAGTTGCACAATTGCAAAGGAGCAAGTCAGACACAAACAATTCTTATCCCCTCCTCTATATCTGGGGTGCTGTTTCCCAAGGAATTGGGGGTGAAAAGATGACTGAGTTAGCTGATTTAGCTGCTGCGGGGGTGATTGGCTTTACTGATAGCCAACCATGGAAAAACTTAACTATGGTCAGACGGTTGTTAGAATATTTACAACCTTTAAATAAACCAGTGGCGTTTTGGTGTTGCGATCGCCAACTGGCAAGTAATGGTATTATGCGAGAAGGTTACGATTCTATCCACTTAGGTTTACCAGGTAATCCAGCCTATTCGGAAACTACTGCGATCGCTAATTTAATTGAATTAGTCGTAGCCACTGGAACCCCTATACATATTATGCGTATTTCTACTGAGCGTAGTGTACAATTAATTGCTAGTGCCAAGGAACAAGGCTTACCCATAACTGCCAGTACTACCTGGATGCACCTACTACTGGATACAACAGCAGTGCAAACTTATGATCCCAGCTTGCACCTGGAACCACCTCTAGGATTACCCAAAGATATGATGGCCTTGAGGAAGGCGGTAAAAAATGGGATTATAGATGTGATCGCCATCGATCATAGTCCCTACACCTATGAAGAAAAAACCGTCTCCTTTGCGGAAGCACCTCCAGGGGCAATTGGTTTAGAATTAGCATTACCCCTACTGTGGCAGAATTTGGTAGAGACAGGGGAATTGACAGCACTAGAATTGTGGCGTGCTTTCAGTAGCCATCCAGCTCTGTGTTTACAACAAAAACCCAGTACCATTGCGGCTGGGGAAAAAGCCGAAATGACTTTATTTAACCCCCAAGAACCTTGGAAGGTGGAAAGGAAAAATCTACATACATTGTCAAGTAATACACCTTGGTTGGGAAAGCAACTTATGGGTAAAGTTGTTCAGACTTGGTGTTAAGGGCGCTCCATGCTGAATACTGGAAGGCTGCTGGAAGGCTGACGCGGGGACGAGGAGACGCGGAGATGCGAGGATTATGGTTTATCATCTCTGACAAAATCATCCTGCAATTATGCAATGTCGATAATCTAATCTTGTGGGATGGGCATCCTCCTCATCCTGATATTATTAACAGGCAAGATAGCTGCATCACATGATTTGCAAATCCCTTTTACAGTAATAACAGGGAATAACAGAATAAATCATGTAGAACTTATGAATGAAGACTTTTACAAACAAGGGTTAGAAAAAGCACAGCAAAAGGACTTTGTTGCAGCAATTGAATTATTTAATCGTGCTTTACAAACAAATCCAAACTGGGATGCAGTCTACTATCGACGTGGCTTGGCTTATTTTGACACGGGAGCTATTCACCAAGCAGTTTCTGATTATACCAAGGCAATCGAACTAAATCCCCAATATACGGAAGCTTATTATGGGCGGGCATTGGCAAGGGTAGTATTAAAAAATTTACCAGGAGCACTGGCAGATGTGGAGCGAGCAATTGTCTTGAATCGCAATTATGCTGGTGCTTATAATTTACGGGCAACTATACACCGCAAACAAGGTAATATTCATGGTGCGATCGCTGACTTTAAGCAAGCTGCCGAATTATATCTAGAGCAAAAAGATCAGGAAAACTGCCGCCGTTGTCTGTCAAGTTTGCAACAGTTACAACCAAAACCAAAAACCGCCGTTGTGCAGTCAGTTACAACCAAACCAGCCCCTATATTATCAGCAAAAGATTACTTTACCCAATTAATAGAAAAAGCCGAGCAGGGGGACACTAGACAAGCAATGGAAGATTTGAACTGGATATTAAAAGCCGATCCCCAGGATGCTAAAGCTTACTGCTGTCGTGGGGTTGTGT
>NZ_FYBH01000385.1 GCF_900185595.1 Calothrix rhizosoleniae SC01 | reverse complement strand
GTATGCCATTTCACAATAACCAAATTCACAACCAAGCAATAGAAAATAAAATCATATCTGTGAGGAGATAGATTATCATCAGCTCATCAATTATTGTGGAGTTCCATAATGTACGAAAATAAACTTCAAATCGATGAAAGCCTTCTCCAAGAAGCTCTTGCTTTAGGTGAATATAAAAATAGTAATGCGGTGGTTGAAGCTGCTTTGCATGAGTATATTCAACGGCGTAAGCAACTTCAGGTTATGGAACTGTTCGGTACAATTGATTACGACTCCGATTATAACTACAAGCAACAGCGACAAAAAGCATGAGGGTTATTGTTGATACATCCATATGGTCCCTTGCTTTACGCCGAAACACACCAGATGATGCCTTAGATATAATCAATCATTTCCGCGATTTGATTACTGATGGACGAGTTGTTTTATTGGGAGCGATTCGCCAAGAAATTCTTTCCGGTATTCGTCATCTTGAACAATTCACGCGATTGCGAGATCATCTTCGTGCTTTCCCCAATTTAGAACTGAACATAGCAGATTATGAACTAGCTGCTGAATTTTTTAACACCTGTCGTAGTAATGGTGTTCAAGGTTCAAATACAGATTTTTTGATATGTGCAGCAGCAGCAGCCAATCGTAACTACAGCATTTTCACAACAGATAAGGATTTTGAACATTTCCAAACACATATACATATTGTGTTGCTGTGAAGTACCGTCTACTTTCACTGAGTACATAGTTAAAGTTATGATTCCTAATGGTATTGAAAGGAATGCAAGGGATTAAATCAGTGAACAGTAAACAGTAAACAGTTATCAATGGGTATGGTGGGAAACTTAAACCCAAATATCGCAAAACATTAACTGATAACTGATAACTGATAACTGATAACTGTTAACTCCCTTCATAACCTACTGTTGAGGAATCTAAAAATGGCGCGTTTAGCACTGCTGAGTGTATCGAATAAAACTGGTTTAACTGAGCTGGCTCGGAGTTTAGTAGAAGAATTTGGCTTTGATTTAATCAGCAGTGGAGGCACAGCAAAGGTATTAAAAGAGGCGGGATTACCTGTGACAAAAGTTGCAGATTATACAGGTTCTCCAGAAATTTTAGGTGGCAGAGTCAAAACATTGCATCCCCGGATTCATGGGGGAATTTTAGCAAGGCGAGATGAAGCTCAAGATTTGACAGACTTAGCAGATAATCAAATTCGCCCCATAGATTTAGTGGTAGTCAATCTCTATCCTTTTGAGCAAACTATTGCTAAACCAGGAGTTACCTTAGCTGAAGCCGTAGAAAATATTGATATTGGTGGCCCCGCAATGCTGAGAGCTGCGGCCAAAAACTTTGCTCATCTCACGGTTTTGTGCAATCCCAACCAATACGATACATATTTACAGGAATTGCGACAAAATAATGGGGAGCCATCCTGGGAATTTCGCCAACAATGCGCCTTAAAAGGATTTTCCCATACCTCCGCTTATGACCAAGCCATAACAGCTTATCTGGCGGAGCAATCAGCCACAGCATCATCTGAATGGGGACTTTCAGGAACCCAGGTACAAACCCTACGCTACGGAGAAAACCCCCATCAAAGTGCTGCTTGGTATCAAACTGGAACAACCCCTAGTGGATGGGCAGCGGCGACCAAATTACAAGGAAAGGAACTCAGTTACAATAACCTGGTAGATTTGGAAGCAGCACGGCGCATCATTGCGGAATTTACAGATGAGCCAGCCGCAGCAGTGCTAAAACATACAAATCCTTGTGGTGTGGCAGTGGATAGTACCTTAGTATCAGCCTATCAAAAAGCTTTCGCTGCGGACTCTGTTTCTGCCTTTGGTGGTATTGTCGCCTTAAATCGTCCCATTGATGCAGATACCGCTACGGAGTTAACTAAAACCTTCTTAGAATGTGTAGTTGCACCAGGTTGTGAAGAATCAGCCAAAGCTATTATCGCCGCCAAATCCAAATTACGGGTCTTAATTTCACCAGATTTGGCAATAGGAACGAAAGAAACAGTAAAAGCGATCGCAGGTGGTTTTCTGGTACAAGCAGCTGATGATTTGGTCACAGATACCAATACATGGCAAATCGTCACCGAGAAAAAACCCAGTGACGAACAGCTAGCAGAATTATTATTTGCGTGGAAAGTTTGCAAGCATGTAAAATCTAATGCCATCGTTGTCACAGGCGATCGCACAACTTTGGGTGTGGGTGCGGGACAAATGAATCGTGTTGGTTCGGTGAAAATCGCCTTAGAACAAGCCGGAGAAAAAGCTCGGGGTGGTTTTCTTGCCAGTGATGGTTTCTTTCCCTTTGATGACTCCGTGAAAACAGCTGCAGCTGCGGGAATTACTGCGATCGTTCAACCAGGGGGAAGTCTACGAGATTCAGACTCCATCAAGGCTGCCAATGAACTTGGTTTAGTTATGGTATTGACTGGAGTACGTCACTTTTTACATTAACTTATTTGAATTGGAATGTTGCACTTGCCAAAGTGTCACTCAATATGCTTCTCCTCTTGGAGGAGCAATGTTAAGTTGTAATTGTGTGTGAGGAGTATCTTGGAAACAGAAAGCACTGGTAGTGGAAACACGGTAACACTAGCCAGTGCTTTTTGATGTTTGTATGGTTCAACTCTCAAGTTATTTTTCCAGTATTGATAAATTTTATAGCACTACGCAATCAGGTTAGAACATTTTTGAACGCTGAAACATATGAGCAGTAAACTTATTACTTATGGTCTGCTGAAAAAGTCTTTTGGTGGGGGTAGGGAGTAGGGAGTAGTTCCAGCCTCTTTATGTCTATTCTTTTTGCCATCAAAAATAACAGATGCAAGGATTTTAAACCTAAAATCCTAATTCCCTTGCACGCCCTTCCCCAATAAAATAGCCTCAAAGCATTGATAAATCAATATTTTTCAGTTATTCAGCAAGCCCTACTTATTACTTATTACTTGCGTGTAGCGCTATATGAAGAAAGGATGATGTACATACAAATATCACCACTGTCCCGAATCATCCTGCTGCTGCAAACCCATCAACTGCCGCCGTATCCTAGCATAATTAAGAATATTAATCCCCAATTCTTGAGCAGTACGAATCATCAATCTGGGTAAACTCAAATCTCTATCTAGTCCCCAAGCTGAACCTAAATCCCCAACTGCTAACACAATTCCTCCGTCTACAAACAGGCGAATTGGTTGTTGATGGATTATTGGTAAAGCTGCGAATAAAAATGGTTGGGTTCTCAAAGGAAAATCCCGTCGCATTTCTTCTAATGGGATTATGGGATGCTCTAATTGTTCGGCTAAACGATGAATGCTATCAATTAAGGGATTTGCATCTGCTGGTGCATCAACTAGCAGCACTCCCCCTGAGTTTAAATAATTTTTAACAGCTCTAAATTGAATATCGTTTAATTCTAATTCTTTTTGACCAGTAATATACAGCAAATCGTATGCTTGGATATTATCCTCCCACCTTACCTGTCCTGGTTCTTCGATTCCTCGAAGATAAGGATATAGTGGTTCTACTGATTGCAGCAAATAAGATAAGTTAAAGAAGTTACGAGAGCAATCATCATCGTTATGGTTTACCTGCGCCATACGGACAATCGATTGGGGACGTGCTTGTGCCCGACGACGGTAACGTAAATCTATATCATTGTAACCAGGAAAGAATACTTCTGCGGATTGAGTAACTGCCGTTTGTCCTGGTTCTAAAAGAATACGACAGATTTCAATTTCGGAAGGTTCTAAAGTAGAATTTCTTTGGTCAATGCGATAAGTTTCTTGAATAATCTCTCTTTGTTGAGAACGTCGCAGTTCATCGGGATCGACATAACTTACTACTAAGTAAACCATGATGGGTTGAGAACTAACGACTTCCAAATCTATGGGAAAGTCATAATGTCTGTTAACAACTATCAGATTACCTGCTACATCTATGGCAATACCAGGTTGAATTTGTACCCATCGCCCATCCCGATATTTTGCTTGTACATTACTCGGCGCAGGGATATCTCGCACTCCCAAACCACAGACAATACCGGGTTGATTTAAACACTGATAGTGGGTATTTTGTCGCAAACGATGGTAATTATGGGCTTTTTGCCAACGTTCGGCGTTAATTAGCAAACCATCACTAGCTTGCAAACGTTCAAAAGGTTGAATTGGTGGTGGAGGAAAAGGATGTGTCATTTCAGTTATCAGTTATCAGTTATCAGTTATCAGTTATCAGTAGGGTAGGTAATGACAGCCTTACCCTTATTTAAGAAGGGGGAAGATATACAATTAACCATTTTCAATAAACAATTCATAACTACAAAAAGCAGGTTTTTCTTGTTCAATAATGCGTCTCATGAGGTTTTCATTAATACTATTGGGTTGCTCGGGACGCAAACGCACGACAAAATGGAATGCACGCCCACCTGCTAAAATAGCACTTCCTAGCTGTGCCTCACCAAGTATAAAACTATCTCCAAATGGCTCAGTAATACTGATATGTTTATCGTTCTCGTTGGGGATATCTTCGTCTAGAGGTAATCCTGTATATAAATGCAGATATAAACGTAACCCTTTACGGGTTCCTCGCCAACGATAAAGTTCTACTGCACGACGAATTAAACGGCGTTGTTGATGGGTATCCCAGGTAGAATCAACTTGCCAAGCAACCCAATAGGCTAAAAATGGTAGTAATTCCTGTGGCGCTGTCAAGGGGTCAAGATTTGCCCACATGGTATTAAAGCTATCAATTACTGGTTGATATGCTTCTTCAAATATCTTCATGAAGCGACCAATAAAGTCTACTTCTCGATATAAAACTGGTAAAAATTCTAAGTATTTACACCAAGGGCGGATGTGTAAACCAAACTGTTTGCTATGATAAACTTGTTCTCTATCTGTGTCTGGGTGAAGGTGGAGAGTAACAAAACTCCGGAAGTCTAATTTTAATCTGTCTTTTTTACCAGGGATGATTGCTTGTTGATCTTCAAAAAAGGTTTTGGGAATTCGGAAATAAAGGACAGCATCCATCCTTCCTCTAGGGGGTATGTCGTTACCTTCTGTACCTATTTGACACCATTCCGTAGGGAAATCCCCGTCTACTTTTAAATTCAGCCTGAGGGGAATGTCTCCTAAATTTTGAATACATACAATCATCTCGCTTGGTTGTCCGGGATTCAACAGCAAGCCAGAACTTAAACTATCTATACTTTCTGGTTCTGTAAGTTTTAAACCCGCCCCTGGTAAAGCTTCTGGAATCTGCATTGGGGTGAGTTCGATGTGTATGGGAGGACTTGAACGACTTTGAACCATTGTCAGTTACCAGTTAACAGTTAGCAGTTATCAGTTAAAAATATAGGCATTGCATAATTGCGGGATGATTTTGTTAGAGAGGATTAACCATAATCCCCCACCAATTATCCTTCTTCTTTCTTCCTTCGTTAACGATTGACAACGTTGATTACATGACCGGAACGAATGTTAATATCGTCCCAGGAACAAATTAAACCTTGAACACCCGGATCTATTAATGGTTCTGGTGCTGACTGTCTTTCCCAAGTGTCTCCTTGTTTGCGGATGGGAAAGAGTAAGATTGCACCCAGATAGCGTACACCAGGAAATTTTTGCAGTAGGGCAATAATATCGGAATTATACACTGGTCTGCCAAATTCCCACCCTTGACCTGATAAACCGCCTGTGAAGGGGTTTAAATATTTATACAGGGCTATTTTGAGATTCTGGATAATTTCTTGTTGAGCTAAGGGATTTTGGTAAGCTGGTTCTAGGGCAATTTCGGTCTGTACGGAAACTCCTACATATTCTGGCTGTTCTAGATATACTTGGACTCCTAATACACGTCTTTCATCTAAGTAATTTAATACTTGTTCTTCTAATGCTCGATTAAGGATCATCTGTTCTGGAGATAACCCTTCTCCACGAGTAATGCCATCTGTATTAACTTGGGGAACAACTAGCAAACCAACTGTTCCAGCTTGTCTATTAAAACCTTCTGGTAAACAACGAACCCTGGCGATTCCCCCTTGACTACCTTTTCGCGCTAATACTTCAAAGTCTTCTGGTGTAACTGCGCGATCGCGGGTACGGAGTATGCTAGGTGCTCTTAATACTGCTTGTTCTAAGGATTCAGCATCGGTTCCGTTAGCTGCTGGTTTATGGTTGATAACCTGAGCAATATAGGGAACAGCTGATTTCAACGATTGCAGGGTGTAACTTTGGACGTTACCTTGTTTACCACCTCCCGTACGGTAAGCAACTATTTTTATTTCTGAACCCCGTGGAGGAACTGCACCATATTGGTGTTCGAGATGGCTGTGTTCCATGTCGCCAATTTGTACCACCGTATCCTCTGGTTTGGGTTGTTGGATGCGGGAACGAACTTGTGTTTCTTGTTTGAGTTTTCCTGGTTCCCGAATCAAGGGACCAAATTGAACTGTTCCCGTCACGGAGTTGATTGTGTAGTGCAGGCTTTCGGAGGTAGAATCAGCAAAGTCTGTGACTTCTTGCCATTTTTGCGGTAAACCACCAGGGGGGATAACAATAATATACTCATTTTCCCGACGTTCTAAGATGGGTGGTTGTTGTAGTTGAAAAGTTTGCCCTGGTTTGCCGTCACTAATTCCCAAACGTTCATCTTGAATTAGGGTGCTGTGACTAGCTCTGACAGTACCACCGACTGAACGGACTGCTATACCAGTAATTCGTGGAGGGCGGCTGTAGCCAAAGTCATTATCTGGTTCCGTATAAATACAGCGCAGCCAGCGACCGCGATATGATGTAAATGCAACTACAGGCCAAGTTTCGGGTAAATGCAGGCGTACCTCTGTACCTTGATTAGGATTTTTACCTTCTTGGGCTAGCTCATAGAAACTGAAACCCTTGGTTTTATCATCTTTTTCGGTGAGTAAAACTGGTTGCCATGTTTCTCCATTCCAAGCTTCCCAATTCCGGGGTGGTTGGTTGGGATTGATACCAGTTGGAGTTGCCACAGCACCTTGGAAAACCACTTCTAAAACGTTACCATCAAGGGGTTCATCGGAATGTATGGTTAAGTAAAAACAGTTACCAGGTTGTGGCTCTTCTGCAAATATAGCTTGTTCGCTGCCTTCCCAGTTACCATCAGGTTGACGAGTCCATAAACTTGTAATTCTTTCCCGCAGAGATTGAGGTATCTCTTCCACGGTTTGAGCTGTGAGGACGTGTTGTAAACGGGGTTTACCAATTATCAGGGGAGAGTCAGTACTAAAAGCGATCGCTTCTGTGTTTTCGGTTCTGATGGTAGCAACTTCTACCCCAGGGGGAATAGTATAGGCTTCAGGTAAATCGGAGCTTAAATAAAAGGTTAATTCTGTACGTGCTGGTGCGGGAGGCTGGAGACGAACCCCCAACAATTCTAAAAAAGCTATGTAATTCTTACGAGGTACTTGGTTAAATCGGAGTAACATTTGGTCAGTTAACCAAGCAAATAATTCAATTAAAGTAACTCCAGGATCGCTCAGATTATGGTCTGTCCACTCGGGACAGTAGCGAGGAATCCGCATCATGCACTCCTCTACCAAATCATCGAACCTGCGATCGTCGAGATTGGGAGAAGGCAATTCTGGTAAAAAATCAAACTTCACCATTATTCTGTAGTACTAAGTAAATAAAAGGGATAAACAAAACTATGAATATCGTGACGATTTTTAAGTCGATAATTAATAATGATTCTGACTCTACCTTGTATGGGATCTGGTTCGGTAAGTACTTCGTCAATCAGAATACGTGGTTCCCAAACTTCTAAAGCCTCTAAAACATATATGCGAATCAGTAATAAAGTTTCGCTGTTCATGGGAGAAAATACTAACTCCGATAAACGGGAGCCAAATGATGGACGATAAACTCTTTCCCCCACCCCTGTACGAAGAATAATCCAGATGGACTCTTCAACTTTTTTTGCTTCACTACTGAGTTGCATTCCCCCTTGCAAACTCATACGTAGGGGGAAACTCCAACCAGTTCCTAAATATGGTCTTTCTTGAGTATCATACTGTCCCGCCATGAAAGCAGTCCTTGGCATTTTGTAGTCTTATATATAAAGATATGCCTAGGATGGATTTAAGTTTATTCGCCAAAAGTCGAGATTTTATTTAGCGATCGCTAGTTTAGATATTGTGTCTCTACAAATGATGTGCATCCCAGTTTTTTACATTCCCACTGGCTGCAAGCCTGACTGATAACTTGCAGCAATTTCGTGTAGCCCATATTACCCCATTTCTCTAAATCCTGGCTACAGATAATTCTCCCCCTGCTCCCTGCCCCCTGCCCCCTGCCTTATGTGTCCCCTGCCTTATGCAAACGATAATTTTTTACGCCGTCCTACTTATGTGGGATAAATCATCAAAAATATTAGACCTTAGTCTATAATCCTTTCCTCGCCTAAATCTGTATACTCATGGTCAAGGAGATTCTAGTATAGGAGTTTACCTGAGATTACTGATGCACAAAGGTGGATTCAGATGAGCGATCGTAAACAAGTTTCCCGCAAAAAAACAACAGCATCAAACTTTAGCAATCTGTCTTTAGCAGCGAATATTCCCAGTTTGGCTACCCCAACCCGTAGTTTTGGTGTGGAATCGAATCATACCACACCTCAAACAGTACAACTTGACACCTCTCAGAAACAAGAGCTTACTGTTGAACAGCAGGAAAATCAAGAAAATATAAGTTTAAAAGAATCAGCTAAAGGATTAGCTTTTGACAGCACTAATTACCTTCAGAATGTTAGTTCTCGTCCCCGACACAGGGTTCATCCCCAAACTATAGATGTATTAGAAATTCAGAAAAAAAGCATTCAACGTCAAGAATTAGAGGATGGGGAAGAAGAACATAAAGAGAACTCTGAGGTTATTCAAACTAAATTAAATGCTTCAGAACTAGGGGGTAAACAAGAAGGTGCATCTATTTGGAATCAAGTTTTTCAAATTCAAAGGAGTGAAGACAGTAAACTAGATAAACCCATTGAAAGTTTTTATTACCTGGAGAAAGCTTCGATTTTTCGTCCCCAAGAAACTATTCAACGTCAAGATACCGACTCCTTACCAGAACCACCCAATTATCAACTAACAACTCCCTCACTATTACAACCACCAGAACCATCCTCTCGTTACAGTCTTGGTGGGGATTTTCAACTAGAAATTGACCCAGAAACTTTAGCAATGGCTCAACTGTTCGTCCAGCAGCAAATGCAACCAGCAGCAATCAGAGCATATCTTGCTCAAGTCAATCTGAATGTCACAAGTTTACCACCTTCCGAAGCAACTACACCCGAATACTTTTCATCAACTCCCACACTTCAATCCCCACCTATAGTTCCAGCAGGTGAAGGTCCCGACACCCCAGATGAAGCAACTGAAGAAGATTTGAGGAGAGCAATTTTAGCAATACCAGCATTAGATTCTGCAATTGCTAGTTTGCAAACTCAGATACTGGAACAATTAAGTACAAATTGGAGAGCAAGCAGTACCGGAGAACAAGTAGGTGTAGTCAGTTCTGTTGTAGTACTTATTGGTAGTATGTTAGCAGCAATTATACCCAATCGCAGAGCAAGAGAATTTACACTCAGTCAACTCAACGGATCTACAATACCAGTACCTGAATTAAATTGGCTGCATCTAGAAATGAATACTGAAAATGATAGTCTCATGGTGGGATTACACGTAGATGTTGGTCGTTTACTTCCTTCAGATTGGGGATTTGGGTCATCTTCTCCAGAAGCAATGGGTGGTCCTCCATCTCCGGAAACTTTTGTACCAGGTCAATCAATACAACCCAAGGAATTAGATGGAATAATTCAAGCTAAGTGTAGTGAGTGTGAAAGGGAAGAACAGGAAGAAGGGGAGTTTGTTCAAGCTAAATTAACTGTGGGGGAACCAGAGGATAAATACGAACAAGAAGCAGATGCAGTTGCTGCAAAAGTAGTAGAGCAAATTAACTCACCATCATCTGAGCAAACCGTACAAGGTAAGGTTGAGCCAGTTGTAACTCAGGTTATGCGTCAAGGTGGTTTTGGTGGAGGAACTGTTAATCAAGATGTAGAGCAAAATATCCAACAAGCGCGGGGTGGCGGACAGGGTTTAGCTGATAATGCTCGAGAGCCTATGGAGCAAGCCTTTGGGGCTGATTTTAGTGGTGTGAAAGTGCATACTGGTGGGCAAGCAGATGTGTTAAATAGTTCATTAAATGCTCGTGCTTTTACTACCGGGCAGGATATCTTTTTTAAGCAGGGAGAATATCAGCCAGGGAGTAAGCAGGGACAGGAGTTGTTGGCGCATGAGTTGACTCATGTGGTGCAACAGAATGGAAGTCAGATATTTCCTTTGCTACAAAGACAACCAGAAAATACATCATCATCAATTACTAGAAGAGCACGACGTTCCTTAGAGCGCGGAGACGATTACTTCATCAATCAAAGAGATATCTTAGTTTCATTGGCACCTAACTTTCGGGAATTTAGAGCAAACGTGGCTCATGCATTACGACGCTTTATTGTTTACAGAACTGATGGTGGTAACTTTGCAACTCAGATGATAAGTATGTTTCCTGATTTAGAAGAAATATACAATGGTTTCCGCTTACAAGGAATACAGCTTAACACTAGAGTTCGTATCCGAGCTTCTATTATGAGGCGTGAAGATTCTCAGCCTACGGGACGTTGGATCATGGCAATACGCTTTTCCACTCCAGACCATTTTGAGATGGATAGGGAAGTTGTAGAAGGTGAAGGTCCTACCCCTCAAGAAAGGACTAGGCGTGTTATCGAGCAAGCTAGACCCTTGATTTCCCAAATTGGAGGAGAAGCAGCTGAATCAATGTTGTGTCTTTTTAATCTAGTCGAACGGGTTGGTTATCCAGGTTGGATGGATTTGTACTATCTAGACCATAGGCATATTGCTCGGTTCATAGATATGAGCAATGAGCAACAAGGAGAAGAACTTTCTAATGGTATCCCTCCAGCAAGATATAAGGCTTATCCAATACGTCAAATTGCTTATCAGATTTCTCAACCTGCTAGCAATGAAGCAATGCTTAACCTACTACGCCAGATATGGCACTCCATACATCATTCCACCTGGCTATTTTCAAGAGCTCTTGCAAGTGGTTCTAACACATATGGACACAACTTCTACAGACTGAAAGATTGGATCGCGGAGCAGCAAAGAAATCCTTTATCTCCCTATTCTTGCTCTAGTTCATAGCGACTGTAGTCAAGGGGTTTGATTAATCTTTCTCTTTGTGCGCTCCCTGGACATTGGTTGTTGTAAAGGATTTGATTCACCAGCAGGTAATTGTAGTTGGGAAGGTAAGTGTTGGATAACAAACTTTTTGACACCGAGATAAACTAAGTCATTCTTTTGAGGCTTGGCAATAGAATTGTGAGCAATCTCTAGTGCCGCTTTGCAGAAGTCAAAAGTCAAAAGTCAAAAAAATTGTGTTCTCTAGCTTTGACTTGCACATCAAATGTTGTACCTGGTTCCCACCAACCAGGGTAGTAATAAAATTCTCCTGCTTCATTTAAACCTATTAGCTTGATTAAACTTTTCTCTTAAAATAGCTTCCACTTCTATTTCAGGATTTTCCAAATCGAAAGGATAAGGTTGAAGGTTAGCAGGATTACGACGACTCATAAGAACTTGCAATGCAGCTCGAAAGGCTTCAGTATCATTGCGATGTTCAGAAATATATTTTTTTAGTTCCGTATTGGTCATCGACGACAAATTTGGTTTCATATGACAAACTCCCAACTCCCATCTTCATCAATTACAAGTGCTATTTCATCATTTATCCCAGCCTGCATATAAATTGTCTTAAAAACCCTATCGTAACGAAAAACTTGAATTGGCTGGTATAAGTTGGAAAGCAACTGACAAAGAAAGATTGCGGTTTCTAGCTGTTTTTGTGTTGGCAAGTTGCAAATCCCAGATGTACAACAAGTGTAGCGTATCAGGAATTGGGGCGGAGTAAATCCATTTCTACGGAATCATGTGTCCCATTCTTGTCTCAAATCGGATTCCTACATCAAATAAAATTCAAACAGCTAAAAATATCTTCTACAGATAATTGCCAATTTTCTAATACATGGAGAACGGGTAAATAATCTTTTCCTTGTTTAATTTCAGGTAATTGATTGGGCTGAAAAACCATTATGGATTCGTCCTCAGAGTCCAGAAACCAACCTAACTTTGCACCATTTTGGATCGAAAATGTGATTTTACGGATAACTCGGTTAGGGGATTGTTCTGGAGAAAGAATTTCAATAATCCAATCAGGAGAAATTGCAAATTTGTTGGCAATTCTTCCATTTGGACGTAAAGGAATACGAGACTATTCAAAAACAGCCACGTCTGGAACTAATGACATTCCCCCAAATGTACAGCGTAACTCTGGAAAAGCATAAGCTAATTTTCCAGGTTTAGCCATCTCATTAATACTAGTTACCAAAAAACTTTGTAAGGTACTGTGTTCTCCCTGTGGCATTTGTTTTTGGTAGATTTGACCATCAAGATATTCCCTAGCTGGCTGAGTTTCCGGTAGTTGCAAAAACTCTTCTAAAGAAAGATTGGCAGGTAACTGAGGAGATAAGGTCATAAATAATTACTCCATCCCTTGCATAATTCTATTATCTGCAAAAAATTTTGCCTAAACTAGATCACCACCCATCTCACCCAAGGATTATGAACGATAAACCTTCGAAATATCTGAGTCTTAACGGATACACCGTGCATTTCTTTATAAGCTAACCCACAGCTTTCACAATCCAAAATGGTATGACCAAAAGAAGCAGAGGGCAGGTAGGGGAGTGTGGGAGGTGTGGGGAGAATAAAGAAGTAATAAGCTTTTTGCCTTCCCCTCTTTCTCTCTTTCTGTCTTTCTCTCTTTCCCTCTTTCTCTCTCCCTCGTCTCCCCTGCTCCCTGCTCCCTGCTCCCCTGCCTCCTCGTGACCCCAGAATTTTTGCTAAAAAAATATATCACTCAGGGAAATAACCGGGATAATAAAACATAATTATTTTGTTCGCACCGAATTATTGGCATTATTAGCCACAAGCATTGAGACTAGGTGAGAGCTAATATCACTCAACATAATATCCCTAATGAAGACAGAACAAACCTTAGATAATAACAACACTCCCCAAACAATCCGTATTGGTGTTTTAGGTTTTGGTGGACTCGGACAAGCCGCAGCCAGAGTCATAGCACCAAAACGGGAAATGATTTTAGTCGCAGCCGCAGATAAAGGAGGCTATGCATACTCCGTTGAAGGTTTAGACGTACAAGCATCCATTAAAGCCTACCAATCTCAAGGTTCTGTCGGCTATTTAGAGCCAGCAGGTACCATCAGTAACAATAGCATTGAGGATTTACTTGCTAGCAATCATCCAGTAGATGGCTATTTTCTGGCTTTACCCAACTTACCCAATGATTTTATTGCTTCTGTTACCAAGCAATTTATCCAATCTGGCTGGCGTGGAGTATTAGTAGATGCAATTAAACGCACCAGTGCAGTAGAACAACTACTGGCAATGAAAGCAGAATTACAATCTGCGGGAATTACTTACATGAGTGGGTGTGGTGCGACACCAGGATTGTTAACTGCTGCTGCCGCCATCGCTGCCCAAAGCTATGCCGAAATTCATCAAGTCAAAATTACCTTTGGGGTGGGTATTGCCAACTGGGAAGCCTACCGCGCCACCATCCGGGAAGATATAGCCCATATGCCTGGTTACACAGTAGATAGTGCCAGAACCATGACAGATGAAGAAGTGGAAGCACTGCTAGACAAAACCAACGGTGTATTAACCTTAGAAAATATGGAACACGCCGATGATGTGATGTTAGAACTAGCAGGGATTTGCGATCGCGATCGCGTCATCGTCGGTGGTGTCGTTGATACCCGTAATCCGAAAAAACCCCTGAGTACTAACGTGCAAATTACTGGTCGTACCTTTGAAGGTAAAATTTCCACCCATACCTTTACCTTAGGGGATGAAACCAGTATGGCAGCCAACGTTTGTGGGCCAGCCTTTGGTTATCTCAAAGCAGGTGTAAAACTACATCAACAAGGCATTCATGGCTTATTTACCGCCGCCGAAATCATGCCTTTGTTTGTCAAATAAGGGAATAGCAAAAAGTCAAAAGTTAATCCAGGAGTATGTCATAAAAAGGCAGGGGAGCAGGGAGAGGGGGAAGAGAGGGAAAGAGGGAAAGAGAGAAAGAGGGGAAGGCAAAAAGCTTATTACTTCTTTATTCTCCCCACACCTCCCACACTCCCCACACTCCCCTACCTGCTAAGAGTACCTTTCCTCCTGCTTCTTCTGATCACAAAGTGGGTGGAATTTCTGAGGAAAAAGTTTCCATTTTACTCTCATCCACAAGTAAAGTTGGAGTTTGAATGACAAAAGGGATTTCCGCACCCATCAGCCCGTGTTTAATTCTTTCCGGTGTCTCTGGAAAAACCACAAACAAAGGGTATACACTACTAGTCCCCTCGCTCAAAATATGATGATGGCGAGGGGGCATCAACCATTCATAATCCTTATCCAGCATCACTTGGGTTTTTCGCCAACGTCTCAAGCAATCAGAAAAATCTTCCTGAGGACGGTGAATAAAGAGCAAGATTTCTACTCCGGTTTTAATTTTCCATTCCGGATCACACATTAAAATTGCTAAATCACAAGGTAAATAAGTTACTTCCTTATCCGGAGAATAACGCAGACGAATTATTGGTAATGGAATCGCAATTACACTTTCATCTGGACGACGTAAGCTAGGAATCATTTCCAAATAAGGGCGATGCTGCTTTAATAAAGCGATCGCTTCTAAATGATTACTATATAAAGATAAGCTAGCTTCATATTGAGATTTTTGTACGGGCATTGTGAAAATTTTTTAGTATGGGCACCTGTATTTATACCAATTCTCCAAAATAAAGCTACACATGGACAGCAGGGGGCAGGGAGCAGGGAGCAGGGGGAGAATTATCTGTAGCCAGGATTTAGAGAAATGGTATTAGAACACGCAGCAAGATTTACATTTACAGCCTACCAAAGCACCTTAGGACATTTTTGAATCCTGAAACCGATGAACAGTAAACTTATTACTTATTACTTATTACTTGATTACTTGCGCTATACCCATCTATCCCAGTGTTTCAAACACCTTAAACATGGGTAGATACATTGCCAGCAAAATAGTACCAACCATACCCCCCAGGATTACAATCATAATCGGTTCCAAAATGCTAGTTAGGGCTTTAACTGCTTGTTCCACTTCATCTTCATAGAAATCAGCAACTTTCATTAACATGGCATCTAGTTCACCAGTTTCTTCACCAATACTAATCATTTGAATTGCCATTGGTGGAAATACTTCGTACTTTTGTAATGCCAGACTAATTATCCCTCCTTGTTGTACCTCCTCTTTGGCTGAATCAATGGCATTGGCGACTACTTGATTACCGGAAGTATCTCGGACAATTTCTAGGGAAGTTAATATCGGTACCCCCGAACGAGTCAAAGAACCAAAAGTACGGCTAAAGCGAGCAACTGATGATTTTTGGATCAAGTCACCAAATATAGGCATTTTCAAAGACAAGCGATCTATGGTTTGTTTACCTACTTCTGTTTTGTAATACTGTTTGTAGGCAAACACCAATGCCACAAAACCACCTATCACAACAAGTAGCCAATAACTTCTTAACAGTTTACTTGCTGCCATGAGGAACTGTGTTAAAGCAGGTAATTCCACACCAATATCTTCAAAAATATTGGCAAAAATAGGGATGAGAAATATTGTCATCCCCAAAAAAATGGCAACTGCAATAAAACCAACCACTACAGGATAGGAAAGGGCTGATTTAATTTGGTTTTGTAAGCGAGCAACATCTTCTAACAACTTCGCTAAGCGATTCAATACCTCATCCAAAACACCACCAACTTCTCCAGCTTGAACCATACTCACATACAAGCCATCAAAACAGTCAGGATGTTTCCGCATAGCATCAGACAAATTCACACCATTTTGCACCTCACCACTAATCTCTAACAAGGCTTGTTTCAGCTTCGGATTTTCACACTGTTCAGATAATACTCCTAGGCTACGTACAATTGCCACACCAGCATTTATCAAAGCTGCAAATTGCCGCGAAAATACAGCCTTATCTTTAATTGTTACCTTAACTAACGATGTCTGAAATTTTTTAAAATTGAAATCAGATAAACCTTGAGATTTTTTCAAATCTTGGATAACAAAACCTTGTTCCCGGAGATTAGTACGAGCTTCTTTTAAGGTTTCTGCAATAACTTTTTCCGTTTTGGAATTTCCCTGTGAGTCTCTAATACGAGCGACGAAAGTTGGCATAGAGCAAATAATTGTAAATTCACAATAAAAGATTAATATTTGTAATATTTGTAATAGATAATCGTCATATTACCTATTACTTATTAATTATTAACGTGCTTTCATAGCAGCTTTTCCTGGCGCAGCTTGTTTACTCGTAGCACCTATTAGACGCTGAATTTCATCTGGTTTAGAAGTTTTGGAAATAGCTGCTTCAAAAGAGATCTCTCCTTTCTTATATAAATCTGCCAAAACCTTCTCTAAGGTTTGCATTCCTAATTTTCCTCCAGTTTGAATCGCAGAATAAATTTGAGATGTTTTACCTTCACGAATTAGGTTAGAAATAGCAGGAGTAATGACCATAATTTCTTGCGCCATCACCCGACCAAATTCACCGGGCTTTGGGTTTTTCCTCGGGACTAAAGTTTGGCTAAATACAGCTACCAAAGAGTTAGACAACTGTACTCTGACTTGTTGTTGCCTTTCTGATGGAAAAACATCGATAATTCTGTCCACCGTCTGTGAAGCAGAGCTAGTATGCAAAGTTCCAAAGACTAAATGTCCGGTTTCCGCCGCACTAATTGCCAAAGAAATTGTTTCTAAATCCCGCATTTCTCCTACCAGAATAATATCTGGATCTTCCCGTAAAGCAGCTTTTAAAGCATTCGCAAAACTTTTTGTATCTTCACCCAATTGTCGCTGATGGACTAAACTTTTAATTGATTCATAAACAAATTCAATGGGATCTTCTACTGTTAAAATATGCTCGGCACGGGTTCTATTAATTAAGTCAATCATTGCTGCCAAGGTAGTTGTTTTCCCAGAACCAGTAGGGCCCGTCACCAAAATTAATCCCCTTGGTTTTTCGGACATTTCCCGAACTACATCAGGCAAACCTAATTTTTCAAAGTTAGGTATTTTAGAACTTAATGCTCGCAAACAAGCAGCATAGGAACCACGATCTTTATAAACATTGACTCGGAAACGTGCCAACCCCTTCACCCCATAGGAACAATCTAATTCCCAAGTTTGCTCTAATGTTTTACGCTGGTTATTATTGAGCATACTAAAAATTAGTCGCTGACACTGATCTGGAGATAGTGAATCATCGCCAATGGGAGTGAGTTTACCACTGATACGGAAATAAGGAGGTAAACCAGCAGATAGATGCAAATCTGACCCTCCCATTTCAATCATTTGCTCCATTAAATCTTCAATCATCATTTCCATAGTTGCATCTCCTATTTTATTAACTATTAGTTATTGGCAATTTATATCTTGAGATAATTAGTATTGGGAGTTATACCATTTTTGATTTGAAATTTTGGATTTTATCAGAGTCGCTGTATAATTTTTTAACTTCTATCTATGGCAATCATGCTGCCAATTGGTATTACTTTTTTGTTACTACTAACCAGTAACAAAAATCTCCTAACTAATTATTGAAAACGCGGTGTCATACAGTAAGGACAATCCAGCCACTCTGGTTGTAATGTAGCCTCACAAGTTTCACAAGTAAGACTACTTTTACGTTTAGCTTTTAACTCAGCTTCCAAACCTGTGTCAGTGAAAGTAACCCGTTCTACTTCCTCCAGGGTGGTGACTCCTTGACGTACCAAGTCCAAACTGTACGCCAGCAATGTTTTCATCCCTTCCTCCACAGCAACTTCCTTGATCCTTTCTGTGGGTGCTTCTTCATTAATCAAGGTTTGTAGATTTTCGGTAATCTGCATCACTTCATACACACCACAGCGTCCTTTGTAGCCCACGCCACCGCATTTCTGGCAAACGTGACCATTCGCTGCTTGGATCTCTTCCGGTGTGAGTGTATTAGCTTTGTAGAACGTTAATTCCAAATCCTGGGAAGCAGATAAACCAAAACGAGCCAATTCCTCCTGTGTGGGATTGTAAGCAATACGACATTCAGAACAAACACGGCGCATCAAACGTTGTGCCAATACACCAATAAGAGAACTGGAAACCATAAAAGGTTCAATACCCATTTCTCCCAAACGAGCAATGGCACCAGGAGCATCGTTAGTGTGTAAAGTTGTTAATACTAAGTGACCAGTTAATGCTGCCTCAATCGCCGTTTTTGCTGTTTCCTTATCTCGCGTTTCACCCACTAGCAACACATCTGGATCTTGTCGCAAAAAGGCTCGTAATGCTGTACTAAAATCTAGACCTTTTTCCCGAATTACCTGTACTTGGTTAATTCCTGGCAAACTATATTCAATCGGGTCTTCTACCGTACTAATATTAATTCCAGGATCATTCTTTTCTGACAATGCCGAATACAAAGAGGTGGTTTTACCAGAACCAGTAGGTCCAGTTACCAAAATTAGACCAAAAGGACGAGACACCATCTCCTTGACAATAGATAAGGTTTCTGGGTCAGTAATTAACATATCCAAACCTAATTGAGTGGAAGAGTTATCTAAAATCCGCAGACAAACCTTTTCTCCGTAACGGCTAGGTAAAGTATTTACCCGAAAGTCAACCTTTCTTCCTTCAAATAACCGACGAATACGTCCATCTTGGGGTAATCGCCGCTCGGCAATATCCAAGTTGGCAATGATTTTAAATCGTGCCGTCACCGCAGGAATAATTTTTTTGGGTAGAGGGTCAAAAGCCTCACGCAATAAACCGTCCTTACGAAAGCGAATACGTAAGTTTTCTTCCTGGGGTTCAATGTGAATATCGGAAGTTCCGTCATGGAGTGCTTTAGCCAGAATTTTATTTACCAGATTAATTACCGGGGCATCCTCAGCACTTTTCATAGCTGCCCCTAAATCATCCTCGGATTCGTCTGGGGCTTCATCAAGATCTAAATCATCAAGATTTTCTAGATCCTGATTAATATCTGTATATTTGTCCTGTTCTAGCTGCTTTTGACGACTTGCTAAATCATCCAAATATTGATTAATTAGATTTTGGTAATCTTCCTGGGTAATTACCATGCGCTTTAATGACAATCCTTGGGGACGCAAAATACGGTTTAAGTCATCTGACGCTTCTAAGTTATCCGGAGCCACCATTGCCACTAGTACAAAGGGTGGGTTTTCCTCTTCATGCTTGGATAATGGCACTAAATGATGGCGACGGCAAATGTCCACCGGAATCAAATTCTCAATTAACTCAGCGACCATAGAGGTGCCAATTGAATTCACTTCCGGATCTAAACAGTCCACACCGTAGAGTATTTTCAGCTCAAACAGTTGTTGCTTTTTGTACTGTCTGAGTAATTCTGGAGAGAGTTGTTGTCCGGTTATGGATTCCAGTACTTCTGTGAGGGGACGACCAGATTTGCGGCTTTCGATTAGTGCTTGTCGCATTTGATCGTTGTTGACATAGCCAGATTGAACTAGCTTATTGCCAAAGGGTGAAAATTCTGCCCTTGTAGTTAGAGCGGTACTACGCCTAGGTGATGACGAGTAGGTCATAAAATATATGAATAATGATCAAGGAAAACTCTAATTAGAGTATTCCCCAGCTTTGGTCAAGAATTTTCATATACACTAATGAAATTGAATTTAAAAGTAAGTTGATTACCAGCTCCAATTATGGGAAGCTACCCTGAAAATGCAGGGAAAACCCTCTAGAAGTGTTAAAGCTGATGTGTTCAGTATTTGTCACAATAGAGAACGATGTTATAAATTCCGGGAAAATATTAGCAATGACAATGTACATCTGCCTCAGCGCCAATAGAACCTGGAACTACAGTTTCTATCTGATGATGAATAATTGCTATATATTAATGTCTGGAATGATTACATCATTTATGCAAGAAGATCAACAGCTAAACAACATTAGCTAGAAATCGGGTGAAGCAACAGAGGTAAACCAACAAATGACGAGTGAATCCCCATCTCAAATTAATGCCAATGAATTTGGCGAAGATACAACACAAACAGGTGTAGCCCAAAATAATATCGCAGAAAATACAGCTACGCCAAATGGTGACAATGATGTTCCATCTAATAGTGATAACCCTGTTGACTCCTCGAAGTTAGTAGAAATGACTACAGAAATAGAGTCCTTGAAAACCCAATTAGAAGAGCGCAGCAGCCAGTACATGCGGATCGCGGCTGATTTTGAAAATTACCGCAAACGCACACAAAAAGAAAAAGAAGAATTAGATGTGCAAGTTAAGCGCAATACAATTACTGAGCTACTTGCAGTAGTTGATAATTTTGAGCGAGCCAGGGCACAAATTAAACCCCAAAATGATGGGGAATTGAATATTCATAAAAGTTACCAAGGTGTTTATAAATTACTAGTAGATAGCCTAAAACGTTTGGGTGTGGCTCCCATGCGTCCCGAGGGACAACCCTTCGATCCTAATCTTCATGAAGCGGTTATGCGGGAACCTACGGATGAACATCCAGAAGGAACAGTGTTAGAAGAGTTAATACGCGGATATTACTTGGGTGAGCGAGTGCTTCGCCACGCAATGGTTAAAGTCGCTGCTCCACCAGAAGATGCGTCCTCTGTGGAGGAAGAAAGTCAACCTGCTGAAGAGAATGCTTAAATCAGTGAACAGTTAACAGTGAATAGTGTTAATGCAGCTCTTTCCCAAGGGTCGGGAATTTAAACCCAAGCATAAACCCATAACTCTTTACTGATGATTGATAACTGTTAAAAGTACCAAACCAGCCTAAGTTTGTTGTTCTTCACACTTCACGGAAAATCGCCATCCGTCTATGGGACTTGTTGGTGTATATCAATGTCCAATATGAGATTAATTGTCACATCACCAACAAGTCATAAACTGTGGTGGAGTAACACCAGAAACAAACCTACAACTCTCACGTTTTTTGTTTCTGTATTACCAATATCAATGCTTATGAGGTACTCCGCGCTAGATCATATAAGAGAAAAATTCAGTAAAAATACTGATAATTATGGGCAAAGTTATTGGAATCGACCTCGGAACTACGAACAGTTGTGTCGCAATTTTGGAAGCTGGAAAAGCATTAGTTATTTCCAACTCCGAAGGTGGTAGAACTACTCCCAGCATTGTGGGATTTGGTAAAAGTGAGGAACGCTTGGTTGGTCAGCTAGCAAAGCGACAAGCTGTTACTAATGCTGAAAATACAGTTTATAGTATCAAGCGATTTATTGGACGGCGTTGGGAAGACACAGCTATAGAGCGCGATCGCGTTCCCTATAATTGTGTTAAGGGTCGAGATGACACCGTTGATGTGAAAATCCGTGATCGACAATACACACCTCAAGAAATTTCGGCGATGATTCTGCAAAAACTTAAGCAAGATGCCGAAAATTTTTTGGGTGAATCTGTTACGGAAGTGGTAATTACAGTGCCAGCTTATTTTACGGATGCCCAAAGGCAGGCGACTAAAGATGCTGGTACTATTGCAGGGTTAGAAGTTTTACGGATTATTAATGAACCTACGGCTGCAGCTCTGGCGTTTGGTTTGGATAAACAAGATGAAGAACAACTAATTCTGGTTTTTGATCTTGGTGGTGGTACTTTTGATGTATCTGTGCTGCAATTAGGAGATGGGGTATTTGAAGTTAAGGCAACTTGTGGTAACAACGAATTAGGAGGAGATGACTTTGATAACTGCATTGTTCGCTGGATGATTGATAGCTTCCAAAAGCAAGAAAATCTAGACCTAGCTCTTGATAAAATGGCTCTGCAAAGGCTGCGAGAAGCGGCAGAAAAGGCAAAAATTGAACTTTCCACGATGGCGGTAACTTCCATCAATTTGCCGTTTATAACTGCCGATGCTACTGGTCCTAAGCATATGGAAATGGAATTTTCCCGTGCCAAATTTGAAGAACTAACTAGCCATTTAATTGCTGCAACTATTGAACCGATGGTAGTAGCTCTGAAAGAGGCAGAATTAAAACCCCAAGATATAGATCGTATGATTTTGGTGGGCGGTTCCACCCGCATTCCCGCCGTACAAAATGCCTTAGTTAAATTTTTTAATGGTAAAACACCGGATCACTCAGTCAATCCCGATGAAGCTGTAGCACTAGGAGCTGCGATTCAAGCTGGGGTCATGGGTGGAGAGGTTGATAATCTGCTGTTATTGGATGTAACTCCTTTATCTCTAGGGATTGAAACCTTAGGAGAGGTATTTACTAAAATTATTGAACGCAATACCACTATCCCCACCAGCAAGTCCCAAATTTTCTCTACCGCCGTTGATGGACAGTCTTCCGTAGAAATTCATGTTCTTCAAGGAGAACGGGCAATGGCACGGGATAATAAAAGCCTGGGCAAATTTTTTCTCACAGGAATTCCTCCTGCTCCCCGTGGTGTGCCCCAAATTGAAGTTTCTTTTGAAATTGATGTTAACGGTATTATTAAGGTATCCGCAGCCGATAAAGGTACAGGTAAAGAGCAGAGTGTGCAAATTACCAATACGGGTAGTTTAAATGGGAATGACATCGAACGGATGCGCCAGGAAGCAGAAATGTATGCAGAAGAAGATAGACTGCGCCTCAAACGAATTGAAATCAAAAACCAAGCAGATAACTTACTATACAGTTACGAAAATACTTTAAAAGAAAATTCTAATGCGATCGCTGAGGATATGAAAGCCTTAGCAGAGGAAAAAATCGCTCACCTGCAAGCAGCAATGGCTAACTCCAATATTTCCATTGAAGAATTGCAGCAACATTTAGATCAGTTTCAACAGACTTTATTTGCTGTTGGTGCCAATGTTTATAATCGTGCTCAAAACTCCAGTGACAGTAATGACAATATGGAATATACGGAAGTAGATAATGATGACGATGATAATGCTGAAACTGTATCGAGGGAAGAGACAAATGATGACAGTCTTTCATCCGAATTAAACTTTGATTTTGATGAAGATAATACCTTACAAGCTGATTATGAGATTATAGATTAATCATATTGAGAAGAAGCAGAGGGAAAAGGTGCTCTTTGCAGGGGGGAATGCCATTTTTCCCCCTTGGAGCTTAGCTAAACAAGGTTTCAAGGGCTATAAGATTTATCACAGGGAATTTTTAATATTTATATCTGTTAAATAATTGCATCCTGATTATTCTGTGTCACGTTCATAAACACTAATATTAAAGCCCTCATCTTCAGTTGGTGGTTGAAAATAAGAATTGATAGCGTGAAATTCTGCTTCGGTTGTGAAAGCAGTACCAACCTCAAGATTTTTACTGCGTTTTTTCAGCTGAGCTATACAGAGTTCATCACTTGCCTTAATATAATGCAACTCATGGGGAATTTCATTCTCATCAAAAATTTCTTTAAACCAGGCTCTTTGTCCAATCGTATTACCAGAAAAATCTAACACTACAGATAAACCAGATTCGAGAAGTTGCTGTATGTGTGATTTTAATATGTCTTTCAAGCGACGAGAATATTTAATGTAATCATCAATAACTTTGATTTCTTCCGGATATATTTTACTCAGCCATTCATCTTCGGACAGAAGTACAGCGCTATATTCCCTAGCTAACTGAACAGCTTTAGTCGATTTCCCAGAAGCCATCTTTCCGCAAAAAAAATGTAATTTACCCTTGGTTCCCATATATTAGTTTTTGATTATTTTTGTATACAAATTTTAGACAGTACAGTAAGTATA
>NZ_FYBH01000382.1 GCF_900185595.1 Calothrix rhizosoleniae SC01 | reverse complement strand
TCTAATGAATGACCAAATACTATCAATTAGGTTATTAAGTTTGAATATGAAAGAATATGTGCTGCAAATAACTTGGGAGCCCTACCACCACTGCGCGGAAGTCAAAAGTCAAAACCATTTTGCTTTCGTAGGTTCATTTATGCCAAACTTTACTACTCTATTGTGCCTGGTTCTGTCGCAGTACCTTGCAGAGCAACTTCAAAATCCATTCTTTGCTCGGCATTACGTAAAAAATAACCACTAATCATAGCTGATGCTAGTAGCCGACCCAAATTTTCCCTGTTTGTGGTGATAGTTACCCCAAACTGCTCTGGAGGTAAATTTCCCAAAAGCCCTATAATGTTATGTTCCATAACTTGGAAGACTTCTTGTGATTTAGGCTTAGATAGTTGGGTGACAGCCTCCGGACTTAAAGATTTAACATACTGCAATAGTAAGTTTTCTGTTTCTGACTCACTATTAAAAAATTCTGATACTTTATTAGATTTATTACTCATGCTTAACCTCCTTTTCAACTGGAATAGCAGTCAAAGTTTGTTAATTAATATATTGGTGTGGTCGTAATATATTTCTATAATCTAATGTAGCAATGTATTTTCCCCTTAGCAGTGGTTGTAACCGTACCAAAAGCAGGGGATTTTCTCTCCATAGGAGCATTTCTGCTTAATAACTAGGTAGTTTACAACTCTGATTTAATTTTACTCTATACTATTGCTTTAATAATCTGTGGAAACTTATTTGGCTTTAATGATAGGCAATTCCCGTTTACATTGGGGATTATTCACTCAAAAAGGTCTGGAGCTAACTTGGGATACTGACTATTTTGGCACATCTACAATCCATCGGCTAGTCAACTCTCTAACTCAGGAACAATTTTCATCTGACTTTCTCCCAGAAAATATTTCCACCGCCTTGGCTCACCATGTTCCTGAAAATTTGTTTATTGCTTCTGTAGTTCCCAGTCAAACTAAACTTTGGCATAAGCATCATAATGTTCGTATTATTACTTTAGAGCAAGTACCTCTACAGGGTGTATATTCTAGTTTGGGTATTGACCGTGCTTTGGCATTATGGGGTGCTGGTAAGACTTGGGGTTTTCCCATACTAGTAATTGATGGGGGTACGGCTCTCACATTTACTAGTGCTGACATTAACTGTAGTTTAGTGGGAGGAGCAATTCTTCCCGGATTAGGTTTACAAATTTCGACTCTGGGTGAGAAAACTGGGCAATTACCCCATGTGAATCTACCTCTGCAACTGCCTCCCAGATATGCTATAAATACGCAAGAAGCGATACAAAGTGGAATTATTTATACAATAATGGCGGGGATTAAAGACTTTGTTGAGATATGGTGGAGAGATTTTCCCCAAGGAAAAGTCGTGATTACTGGAGGTGATCGCCAAATTTTAGTTAATTATCTCCAACTCCAGTTCCCGGCGATCGCTAAACATTTGATTATGGAAGCAAATTTAATATTTCTGGGAATGGGAGAAATTATAGCGCTACGCGCAAGCAACAAGTAACAAGTAATAAGTTTACTGTTCATCGGTTTGCTGCTTCAACAATGTCTTAACCTATACGCGTAGTGCTACATCTCCAGCTGATATTTCTACATCCATATCAGAAGTAGGTTAAGACTTCCGGTGGAGATTATCTTTCTGGAACCTACTCCGTAGGACGAATTTTTGATCCAGCTAAATATATTGCTGGATGAAATCCTGAATATCCCCAGCCACAACAGCAGCACAAGACCTGGGTAATTGATTATCTCCGTGGGCAATAATTTTATATTCTGCTTTCGGGATAAAATAAGCATAAGCTTTGCTAGCATTCAAAGCGTATTCCTCATCCTGTCTACCTTGTAAAATCAAAGTAGGTGCTTTCATCACATCCAGTTTATCTTGCAATAATTCTGCTGCAATTTCTGGTAACTGGCGCAGAAATAACATCTGACTAGCGGTAGAATGGCGATCAATCATTTGTTTTTGTTGCCAATCTTGAGCAAAATTAATTTTAAAACCGACAACTTTAGTCAGCAAAGTTAATAATCGCAATAATTTAAACATCCACGGTGCTCGTTGCACTAAAGCCTGAATTTTTTGACAACGTTTTTGATACCCCTCGGTTGCAACTCCCTCCGGTGCTAACAAAACTAAACTAGACACTTGCTCTGGATACTTTAAAGCGTAACTAGCAGCCACCCAACCACCAAGGGAATGTCCCACGAAGGTAACCCGTTCTAAATTCAAAGCCTGTAATAATTCTCTGAGGCATTCCACCTGTAAATCAACAGAGTAGTGAACATGAGGATATTCTGATTCTCCAAATCCTAATAAATCTGGGGCAAAACAGTGAAAATTCTGCCCCAGTAAATCCATTACTGATAGCCATTGACTACTATCATCCCAAGCACCATGTAAGAAAATTATCGGTGCTCCTACTCCAATTTCTCGCCAAAATAATAACCCTTGAGAAATTTTTCTGCGGGAATTACGGAACAAATTACCCATTTGTATTTATATAGCTTATGAAATGGCAACTGCAAATTTTACACCTAATCCTCCATTTATAGCCCTAAGCTAACCTAGTTAAGCCTTGTAAGTAGTCTTGCAATTGGCGACTATGGTCATGGGACATTTTCCCAGGAGGTAGAGCATCGGCAGAGAAAGCCTGAATTTCCATGACTTCTAAGGTATCGTGAACCTCCATTGTCCCTTTAACTTCTGCTTCTACTACCACACAAATGGAATGAATTCTGGGATCACGGTCCGGTGAAGAGTAAACTCCTACTAATCGGCGAATATTTACCAATTCCAGTCCTGTTTCCTCCATTAACTCCCGTTGTACAGAAGTTGGAATATCTTCACCCCAGTCAACCATCCCTCCTGGTAATCCCCAAAGACCATTATCCCTGCGTCGAATGAGGACAATTCGACCATCAGGCAAAATTGGAATAATACTAGTACCAGGGATTGGATGACGAAAGATGACCCCCAGTACAGTTTGTCCAAAACGCCATAAACTGCGAGTAGATTGGATTGCCACGGTGAAAAAAGCCAAAATATTTAACCTTAAATTATACTTAATGTTATTAATGTCAAAATTTGTCCTATTATTTTTAAATCCAATACAAATATTCATCCTAGGTAAACTAAGGGTAGTATCATAAAGATAGATATTTATAACCATATATCAGGCAACAAGTCAAACTTTTGCCAGTATTAACAAAATTCTAACACTGCTTTTCTTCCTCAGTGTAATATTTTACATAGTATTTTTATTTCTTCCTATCCTAGATAAGCTGTCAATACATCTACATTCCTTTGCCTTACCACCATCTTCTGTGGGAATAGAGGATTGACATAACACAGGCAAATGGGATAATCTAGATTGCTATTGAAATATATTGATAGACAATCTAGGCTAAAAGTATACCGCAAAGTATCGGTAGCTCACATTAGCTAACATCCGTCTGGATTGATATTCTTGTTGTTTATTAAATTGAGGTGAACATGGCAAAGCGCCGTAACCCGAAAAAAGAAAAGGCGCTACGAAACCAGGCGTATGCCCGTAAGTTTCGTAAACGGACTACTACAGGACGTTTCCAAAGAAGGTTCCAACAAAGACCACCAAAATCTGAAGAAGAAAGTACAGCAGCAGCTGATACTGATTAAACGACTTAACTGTAATGAATTTTGATAGACAGAAGCTCCAAGATGGAAGGATTTCTGTCAAAGAAGCCGGAAGCCTACACCAATTGGAATCTGCAGTGCAGGAAGTTCACTTCTTTAAAATTCTTGTTTTCGGGGGCATACGTGATGTATGCCCTTAATTATTATTGGACTGATTGCAGAAATCGGGAACAGGGAGTAGAGAATAGGGAACAGTAGGCAAAAATTGATTAATCCAAAATCTACAATCTAAAATGGTATTAGGTAGATACTTGTTTACGAGCATCAATAATTGCTTGCCTTACTTGGGTAAATCCCGTACCTCCATAGCTGTTACGGGCAGAAACTACCTGATGGGGAGAAATTGCTTCATAAATATCCTCGGCAAATGCTGGATGTAGTTGTTGCCATTCTGACAAGGTCAAATCTTTCAGTAGTTTACCCGCAGCAATACTCGTTTTAACTACTTTGCCCACTAAATTATAGGCTTCACGAAAAGGTACTCCCCTCGCTGCTAAATAATCAGCAACATCAGTAGCATTAGAAAAGTCTGCGGCTACTGCTGCGGCTAGGCGTTGGGGACGAAATTCTAGACCTTCCTGTAGTAAAATCGTCATGGCTTGCAAACAGCTTTTAACTGTATTGACACCATCAAAAAGACCTTCCTTATCTTCTTGGAGGTCTTTATTATATGCTAAAGGTAAACCCTTCATAATTACCAACATTGCCTGGAGATGACCAAAGACGCGACCTGTTTTCCCTCTAACCAATTCGGGAACATCGGGATTTTTCTTTTGGGGCATAATACTAGACCCTGTAGCACAGCTATCTTTGAGAGTCACAAAGCCAAATTCTTCAGAAGCCCAAAGAATAATTTCCTCAGAGAGCCTGCTGAGATGAACCATAATCAAACTGGCTGCACACAAAAATTCAATGGCAAAATCCCGATCGCTCACCCCGTCTAAGCTATTGGCATAAACATCGTCAAATTCTAATAATTTAGCAGTGTAATGGCGATCAATAGGAAAAGTTGTTCCTGCCAAAGCACCAGATCCCAGAGGTGAAATATTTACCCGCCGAGATACATCCCCTAGCCGTTCCCAGTCCCGTTGTGACATGTGGAAATATGCTAAGAGGTGGTGGGCTAAACTCAAGGGTTGGGCACGTTGTAGGTGAGTATAACCGGGGATTAAGGTTTCTAAATTATTTTCTGCTATATCTAGTAAAACCGTTTGCAAATCTTTTAATTGTTGGCGGATTTGCTGAATTTGTTCCCGTAGATACAGTCTAGTATCCGTACCCACTTGGTCATTACGGGAACGTGCTGTGTGTAGTTTTTTGCCAACATCCCCGACAATTTCCACTAGGCGATGCTCAACGGCAAAATGGATGTCTTCCGCCTCAATACCTGGATTAAATTCTCCTTGGTGATATTCCTGGCGAATTTTTTCTAAACCTGCAACCAATTGCTCTACTTCCGTATGGGGAATAATACCCGTATGACCTAACATTTGGGCATGAGCAATGGATCCTGTCAGGTCATGGTCAATTAATTCTATATCAAAAGCGATACTAGCATTAAAGCGAGCGATCGCTGGATTGAGGGCAGATTCAAACCTCTGACTCCACGTTTTCTTTTCAGTCATAATGAGAGGATAGAAGGGAAATGTAAGATTTAGGAATTAGGAGTTATGAGTTAGGAGTTCAGAGTTTTCACTCTTTACCTCCTTCCCTCCTTCCCTCCTCATTCTTCACTCTAACCGTAACTAGTTAGACTCCGAATCATATAACCGATTACCAATCCAATCAACAGTGCCCAAATTTGACCTGATTGCACAAAGTTGTTGAAGGATTTTTGCATTTGCCCCATTACATCGGCATCCCTAACTGCTTGTGCTATCACTGTTCCTCTAATTGGTGTTGGTGTATATCCAACCAAATTAGACATGGAATCTTGATATAGATGCATATTTTTTAACCAAAGTTTGACAAAGGTTGTAAGTTTAATAAGTATGATGACCAGAAAAAATAATACTGGAGATTTTCCCTAGTTATCAAGACAACTTTAACTCGATAATTCAATTTTGCCAGTAGTTACAGAAGAAAGGCAGCCCCAATGTAAAAATTTTTCACCATCAATTACCTAAGTAACCTCAGTTCGGGTTAAGGAGCTTTATTTCACTTTGAGAGGCTGATTAATGCCTGAAACAACGCAAATACGTTTATGAAGACCAAAATCATGTAACGATATAATCAGGGTTTGAGCTTATCCCGAACTCAGGTTAAGTAGATACAAGTAGAATTTTTCCTTCCCCCTGCTCTCTGCTCCCTACTCCCTACTCCCTACTCCTCTCCTTAAAAGATGCCATCTCTCGGTAATTTGGATACTGTGCGTAAAATTTGTCCAGCCAATATCGCCGCACCAAAACCATTATCAATATTGACTACACCAATACCAGCAGCACAAGAATTAAGCATTGTCAAGAGGGGTGCTAGTCCATTAAAACTGGCTCCATAACCAATACTTGTGGGTACGGCAATCACAGGACAATCGGCTAAACCGGCGACGACGCTGGGTAATGCTCCTTCCATACCTGCGACTACGATTAATACGGATGCGGATGTAATCAAGTGGCGATTATCCAGCAAGCGGTGAATGCCAGCAACACCCACATCCCAAAGACGCTGGACTTGGAAGCCAGATAGTTCAGCAGTGAGGGCAGCTTCTTCTGCAACGGGTAAATCGGCAGTACCCGCCGACAGAATGCCAATAATGCCGGGATAACGGGTTTCTATGGTTGAGGGAGCAATGGCGCAAATTTTTGCTGATTCATAGTATCGTAAATCCCTGACTTGCGATCGCACGGCAACATAAACATTGGATTCAATGCGCGTCGCCATGACAACGGAATTCTTTTGGCGCATGACATTCATAATTTGGGCAATTTGTCCAGGAGTTTTTCCTGGTCCCCAAATTACCTCGGGAAAACCGGTGCGTAAGGCACGATGATTGTCAATTTTGGCAAATTCTCCTATGGGTTCATAAGCAAGGTGCTTAAGCTGATTTAAAGCCGCATCTGGGGTTAAATTACCACTGGCAATGGATTCTAAGAGCGATCGCAATTTTTTTTCATCAGTCATCCGATTTTGGATTTTAGATTTTAGATTTTAGATTTTAGATTTTTAACATCACAAAGAGTTGATAACCACCAATTAACAGCTAACAACTAACAACTAACAACCGAATTAATTCTCCGTGATTTTGATTTCATGAATATTCCAAAATGCACCACCAAGAGCAGTATATTGAATACCTTGGAAGCGATTTCTTACCGCCGCCAGAGAATAGGGGTTGACAAGATAAATAAAAGGTAAATATTCCTGGGTAATCCGTTGGGTTTCGGCATAAATTTCCTTGCGCTTCACATCATCAAACTCCTGTGCGCCTTTAATATAAAGCTGCTCAATTTCTTTTTCCCAATCAGATATTTCCCGTCCTTGAATTGGTTTTTGTCCGGCTTGGGGTTTCTGGTTAAACATATGTAGTCCCCCATCCGCAGTCCAGAGATTGGCACTATCATTTGGTTCCACTCCTGCGCCGAAACCAATAATACCAGCATCCCATTCCAAACTATTAGAAAGCTTATCTGTGTAGGCACTCCAAGCTAAAGGGGTGAAATCAACTTGAATTCCAATTTTACTCAAATCCTGGGCTATTTGTGCGCCAACTGCTTCCCGAATCTTTTTTCCAGCATTGGTAAGTAAAGTAAAGCGAACTCGATTTCCATCCTGATCTAATAATTCGCCTTGTTGGTTATACTTAAACCCGGCTTTCGTTAATAATTGCTTCGCCTTTGCGGGATTATACTTGTATACCTTCAATCCTTCTTCCGGAGATAAATAGTAAGGACTTTGATCGGCGATGGGGGAATTTTGCAGAACACCCAAACCACGATAAGTATTATTAATCATTTTTTGCCGATCAATGGCATAAGTTACAGCTTGTCTAAAAGAAACATTATTAAACCAGCGTGACTTAATTGGATCGACTAACGGTTTCCCATCTCTTTTACCTTTATTCAGATTAAAAAACATAAATAACCGCGTTGGAGTGGGACCACCATTATAAATTTTAAAGTTACCCCGCTTTTCTTCCCGTTTCAGTAAGGAAAAATATTCTGGAGTTATACCTACAGAATCTAAACTACCAGAACGAAACTGTAACAATGATGTGTCAGTAGATTCCACGATTTCCCAAATCACTCTTTCAATATGCGGCTGGGTTTCTCCTTGCTTACCTTTACGCCAGTAATAGGGGTTACGACGAAATACTACCCGTTGACTGGTAACATAACGTTCTAGCTTGTAAGGACCATTAACAACTAGCTGATCAGGGGGAGTATCCACACTCCATTTTGTGAGAAATTGCGGCTTACCTTCAGAGTCCCTTTTAGTTACAGATTCCCTTAAAGCGTGAGCAGGTAAAATTACCAATCCAGTGGTGCGTAATAGGGGTGCAAAGGGTTCTTTGGTAACAAACTCTACCTGGCGATCGCCTACTTTTCTTACCTTGGGTAGTTGACGACTCTGACCAATCCGTAGAACATCCCTAGCATCTGTAGGAATTTTTTCATTGAAATAAATATCATTGTAAGTAAATATCACATCATCCACAGTCAATGGTTGACCATCAGACCATTTCAAATTTGGGCGGAGAGTAAAAACAATCCTTAATTTATCATCAGAAACTTTCCAGGATTCTGCCAACGCCGGTTCAATTTCACCAGTAATGGGATTTTCACTCACCAAGCCTTCAAAAGTTAAACCAAAAATATTGGGGGATTCTTGACTCAAAGCATAATTGAAGGTTTTGGGGTCACTGAGGATGCTTTGTACTAGTTGGGGTACCTTCGCAACAGCCTTAGACTGAAAATTACTTGGGTTACAAGCCACAACAGTTAGTAATGTTGTGCCAATCAGGATAATAGGTAACCAAAAACGCCGTATGGAAGACAAAAACCGAGGAAATTTCATCATATAAATACTTGCTAGATGCTCTTTAATTAGTTGTTAGTTGTTAGTTGTTAGTTGTTGGTTGTTAGTTGTTAGTTGTTAGTTGTTGGTTGTTAGTTGTTGGTTGTTGGTTGTTAGTTGATGGTTGGCAGTTCGGAGTTAAGAGGTAGGAATTAAGAGTTTTAATTTCTACTCTGCGAGAAGCCGCTACCGCGTCTACACTCCATCCATCCTTCCCTCCTTCCCTCCATCCCTCCATCTCTCCTTCCCTCCATCTCTCCTTCCCTCCATCACTCCATCCCTCCATCCCTCCATCACTGTGAGAGTAAAACAACAGCATAAGCACAAATACCTTCTTCTCGTCCCACAGGGCCTAATTTTTCATTAGTTGTGGCTTTAACTCCCACTTGATTGGGTTCTAATTGTAAAACTCCTGCCAAATTATCCCGCATTTTTTGGATGTGGGGTTTCAGTTTTGGTTTTTCAGCAACAACAACAGAATCAATGTTACTAATTTGCCATCCCTGATCTTTAATTAAACTATCCACTTGAGCAAGTAAAATTAAACTATCTGCTCCTGACCATTGCGGATCACTAGGGGGAAAATAATGTCCAATATCTCCCAAAGACAGAGCTCCTAACATAGCATCCATAATGGCGTGGGTGAGCACATCAGCATCACTATGACCTAATAAGCCCAATTGATGGGGAATATTTACCCCACCTAAAATCAAAGGGCGATCGCTAACCAATTTGTGGATATCATAGCCATTACCAATACGGATATTCATTTTTGAGTTATTTCGTAATTCTTCATGTGTGAATTTATCAAAAATTATTCTGGATTGTGGGAATTTTCCGAATTATTGGGTTTGCCATTTTTCTGATGTTGATGCTTTCTCTCCTGCCAAGCCTTGAGCATATCAGGACGACGTATACTAGTTCTCTTTATCTGTTGTTCATATCGCCATTGGGCAATTTTGGCATGATTTCCAGACAGTAATACATTAGGAACTTGCCAACCGCGAAAATTTGCCGGACGAGTATATTGAGGGAAGTCCAAAAGACCATCCTCAAAACTTTCCACCTTCAGAGATTCTACCTTGCCAACCGTTCCTGGTAACAAGCGAACAACACCATTAATTAAAGTCATAGCTGGGATTTCTCCCCCAGTGAGAATAAAATCCCCCAGAGATATCTCCCGAGTGACTAAATTTAATACTCGCTCATCCACACCTTCATAATGGCCACAAATTACGACCAATTGGTCATAATTACTAGCTAAATCTCGTAATAAAGGTTGATTCATCGTTTCTCCTTGAGGACTCATCAAAATCACCTCTCTACGCGGTAAAATGGGCAGCGACTCCACAGCAGCAAAAATAGGCTCCGGCTTCATCAGCATACCCACACCACCACCGTAGGGTTCATCATCAACCTTACGATGCTTATCATTGGTAAAATCCCTAGGATTAACCAAATTTACTTGGGCAATCTGTTTTGACAAGGCTCTACCAAGTAGACCAGAATTTAAAACAGAAGTAAAACAGTCGGGAAACAGGGTAACTATATCAAAGCGCACAGTAATTCGTATTGGAGGACACTAATCTTAAATGTGAATGTCTAAATAAAACCGCAAACAGATGTTGGGTCAAACTAAAGATAAACCACATCAATCATGTACATAGGTATTAGAAATATTGTGGTTCCCTAATGGGAGCAAAAATTTTTCTAATTACTTAATTTATGTTTAAATATTGTCACATCTACATCTAAATTCATTATCTGAACTAGGTTAACAACTTCCAGGATGCATCGAGCCAGCCTCGGGCGAACCCGTGTCAACCCCTGCTTCCTCCAAGCAGTATTTTGTCAAATTGGGAACAAAAAACAGGTAAGCAACAAGGTGGCTGGTGTTGAAAAACGGGAACGGACACATGAAATTAGCGGCGTCTCTCCCGTCAACCGAGAAGTTGGAGCGGTGGCTTTCCAGGAGTGTTTATGTGAGAATACTTGGTACTCTCATGGAGCGAAGCCCTGACCGAAAGGAAAGGTGAAATAGCAACTTCCCATAAGGATAGAGCAGCTTCTGGCGCTCAAAACTTCAGGAGTCGATCCAACTGCGTGCAGTGTCCTTTACACAAGGGCACTATGGAAAATTATCAGGCTACTAACCTTGTTTCATTCACCTGAAGTTGTTGACAGGAGAAACACAATGCCGCAATTAAAAGCTAAGTCGCTGGAAATGAGGACACCCCAAGCAACCAAAACCGCCGTTCTAGTTATCGGAGGCGCAGAAGATAAAGTTCACGGACGCGAGATTCTGAGAACTTTTTTTGCTCGTGCTGGTGCTAGCGATGCCTATATTACTATTATTCCATCTGCCTCCCGCGAACCGTCCATAATTGGCGAGCGCTATATTCGGATTTTTGAAGAAATGGGGGCAAAGAAGATAGAATTATTAGATATTAGGGAACGCGAACAGTGCGAATACCGAGATTATCAAACATCCCTGGAATCTTGTACAGGGGTATTTTTTACTGGAGGAGACCAATTACGTCTTTGTGGTGTTTTAGCCGATACTCCAGCTATGGAAATTATCCGCAAGCGTGTTAGAGCTGGGCAGCTAACCTTAGCTGGTACCAGTGCCGGAGCCGCCGTAATGGGTCATCATATGATTGCAGGAGGTGGTAGTGGCGAATCTCCAAATCGTTCCCTAGTGGACATGGCAACAGGCTTAGGTCTAATTCCAGAAGTAATTGTGGATCAACACTTTCACAATCGCAATCGTATGGGTAGACTTATTAGTGCCATATCATCCCATCCTGATCGCTTGGGTATTGGTATAGATGAAGACACCTGTGCTTTATTTGAACGAGATGGATGGTTACAAGTCATAGGTAAAGGAGCCGTGACAATTGTTGATCCCACAGAAGTGACTCACACCAATGAGCCCCATGTTGGAGCAAGCGAGCCTTTAACCATTCACAACTTACGTTTACATATCCTTGGTCACGGTGATTGTTTTCACCTGTACCAACGCACAGTTTTACCCGCAGTATATCGCCTATCCAGCTGACGGAATCGGGTATCTGAGGTTACACTAAGTTGACCGCGAAATTCGACGTTACACTAGATAAATTAAGGATACGACGATGTAAACAGAAAAAAACTGTTTGCAGCTAACAGTGAAGTGGTTAATCCCAGTAAGAAACTAGAATTTTGGTTCCGAATCTCCATCTACCTATTCCCATGAGAATCCTGAAGATACAGACCTTACGCGGCCCCAATTATTGGAGCATTCGACGCCACAAGTTGATCGTCATGCGCCTCGACTTAGAGCACCTTGCCGATACACCCTCTAATGAAATCCCTGGCTTCTACGACGGATTAGTAGAAGCATTACCAAGTTTGCAGGATCATTTTTGTTCCCCAGGCTGTCATGGCGGATTTCTCATGCGAGTGCGTGAAGGCACCATGATGGGTCATATTGTGGAACATGTAGCCCTAGAACTCCAGTCATTAGCTGGTATGAATGCAGGCTTTGGCCGCACCCGTGAAACTTCAACCCCAGGGGTGTATCAGGTAGTTTTTGAGTATGTAAACGAAGAAGCAGGACGCTACGCCGGTAGAGCCGCAGTGCGTCTGTGCCAAAGTATTGTAGATCGCGGTCGTTATCCCAAAGCCGAATTAGAACAAGATATCCAGGATTTGCAAGATTTTTGGCGAGAAGCTAGTCTTGGTCCTTCCACAGAGGCAATGATCAAAGAAGCGGAGAAAAGAGGGATTCCGTGGACAACCCTGGGAGCTCGCTTTTTAATTCAGTTGGGATATGGAGTACACCAAAAGCGCATACAAGCCACTATGTCAGAAAATACTGGCATTTTGGGAGTAGAACTGGCTTGCGATAAGGAAGCAACCAAACGCATTTTGGCTGATTCTGGAGTGCCTGTACCTAAGGGTACGGTAATTAACTTTTTTGATGAGTTAGAAGATGCTATTGAATTGGTTGGTGGCTATCCGATTGTAATTAAACCTTTGGATGGTAACCACGGACGAGGTATTACTACTGATATTAGAAGTTGGGAAGAAGCTGAAGCCGCATACGATAGTGCCAGACAAGTTTCTCGTTCTTTAATTGTGGAACGATATTATGTGGGACGGGATCACCGGGTACTGGTGATTGATGGCAAAGTTGTGGCAGTTGCCGAGCGAGTTCCCGCCCATGTTTTGGGTGATGGGAAATCGACCATCACTGAATTACTAGAAGAAACCAATAGAGACCCGAACCGTGGAGAAGGTCATGATAACGTACTCACCAAAATTGAACTAGATCATACTAGTTATCAGTTGATGGAACGGCAAGGTTATAGGGAAAATAGCATTTTGCCAGAGGGACAGGTGTGTTATCTACGACCCACTGCTAACTTAAGTACTGGTGGAGTCGCCATAGATCGTACCGATGAAATCCACCCCGAAAATGTCTGGTTAGCACAACGGGTAGTGAAGATTATTGGTTTAGATATAGCCGGGATGGATATTGTGACCACAGACATTAGTCGCCCCTTAAGAGAAGTTGATGGGGTGATTGTGGAAGTGAATGCAGCTCCCGGATTCCGGATGCACGTTGCTCCCAGTAAAGGGATTCCCCGCAATGTAGCTGGTGCAGTCATGGATATGCTGTTCCCTGCTGATAAGCCAAGCCGTGTACCAATTTTGACTGTCACAGGTACTAATGGTAAAACTACTACTACCCGGTTATTAGCACATATATTTAGGCAGACAAATAAAGTTGTTGGTTATACAACTACAGATGGAACTTATATCGGTGATTACTTGGTAGAAGCGGGGGATAATACTGGACCCCAAAGCGCCCAATTAATTTTACAAGACCCAACAGTGGAAGTTGCTGTGCTGGAAACGGCGCGGGGTGGCATCCTTCGTTCTGGTTTAGCATTTGATTATGCGAATGTGGGTGTGGTATTAAACGTTGCTGCCGACCATTTAGGTCTGGGAGATATTGATACCATTGATCAGTTGGCTCATCTCAAGAGTATCGTCTCAGAATCTGTATTCCCCAATGGTTATGCGGTGCTGAATGCCGACGATCATCGGGTAGCGGTAATGGCTGAGAAAACCAAAGCTAACATCGCCTACTTCACCATGAACCCCGATTCCGAATTGGTGAAAAACCATATCCAAAGGGGAGGGGTGGCAGCAGTATATGAAAATGGCTTTTTGTCAATCCTCAAAGGGGATTGGACTCACAGAATTGAAAGAGCTGATAATATTCCCTTAACTATGGGCGGAAAAGCGCCATTTATGATTGCTAACGCTTTGGCAGCTTCTCTGGCAGCATTTGTGCAAAATGTGACCATTGAGCAAATTCGCTCCGGTTTGAATACCTTCCGGGCTTCTGTTAGTCAAACACCGGGAAGAATGAATTTGTTTAACTTGGGGAACTACCATGCTCTAGTTGATTATGCCCACAATCCAGCTAGTTATGAAGCATTGGGTGCTTTTGTTCGTAATTGGACAACAGGCGATCGCATTGGTGTGATTGGTGGACCTGGTGATCGTCGGGATGAAGATTTTGTGACCCTAGGTAAGTTATCAGCACAAATTTTTGATCGGATTATTGTCAAAGAAGATGATGACACTCGTGGTAGAAAAAGGGGTTCAGGAGGAGATTTAATTTCTCAAGGTATCCAGCAAATCAGCCCAGACTGTAACTACGAACTAGTTCTGGATGAAACTCAAGCAATCAATAAAGCTTTGGATGAAGCTCCCGATAATAGTTTGGTGGTGATATTACCAGAAAGTGTGAATCGCGCCATTAATTTAATTAAGGCTCGAGGTGTAGTTAAAGAAGAAATTCCCCAACAAAATGGATCTACAAACACCTTGGATTCTCAAGTTGGTATTCCTTCTTCTGTTGCCAACATTCTCTAGTCATTTTTGAAGAAGGCAGTCTCGATAAAAAAATTTTCACCATCAAGGATGAAAATAACTCTTCCCTATCCCCCAACCCCGCTCCACCTAACTCCTATTTTGAAGGCAGAAGGGACAGGCTAATTCTTTCCCTAAGTCCGCTCCAAAGGGGCATAGTTAAACCCGAAAAAATGACAATCTCCCTAAATTTAGGGGGATTGTATCTTTTTATCCTTTCGTCCATCACTGCGATGATTCTGATTCCGAATTGGTTTCATCATTAGGATTACTAATTTCCTCCTTAAAGCCTCGTAAGGTTTTACCTAATGTACTACCCAGCTCGGGAATTTTTTTGGGTCCAAAAATCACTATGGCGACTATGGCAATTACACCCACTTCTAGCCATCCCAGTCCAAACATAAAAATCTCCTGGCAATCATTCCTTTCTTCAATATAGTGGTTAATTCAGTTAACAGTTAACTGTTGATGATTGAGAATTCTAGATCTTTCCATCACCCCATCACTCCCTCACTCCCTCACTCCCATTAGTGGCATACCTAACCAATCACTCAGCTCCCCTGCGAGCCATTGGACTTCCCATTTTGATTGAATCCCAGTACCATTACCACTAATCTCATATTGACGTACTCCAGCATAAATAATTATTTTGCCAGTATCTCTATTTTGAAGACTATGGTGCCCAGATCTATTGTTTTCCATATTGTTGCTGAAAGATTGGGGAACACATTCTATTCTGGTAATATTTTCCTTCCCTGTAGGACGTTCTACATTAAATCGGAATCCCAGTAAATCTCTTTGTAAGGAAATTTTCTGTTGATTGATAAGTAATCGAGTACGTCCAAAAATGGGGAATAAAAACATATATGCTAGGGAAACACCTGCTCCCCAAAATGGTAATGAAAACAAAACAAAAGGAATATTTAAAGGGAATGGAGCCATAAAAACCACACCAATAGTCCAAAATGTGATAAAAGAATTCCAAGCGATCGCAAATAAACCCACAGATAATGAGCTCCAATTAAACCCCACCCCAGGAATTATAATTTCTAACTTATGTTCCTTTTTGCGTAGTTGAATGTTGCTACCAGTAGGTTTTTGGACTGCTAAATTATCGCTCCATTGTGGCTGTTGTAATGCTTGTAATGCTTCTATGGCTGTGGAAAATCGCCGTTCTAAACTAGGTTCGGTAAGTCGTTTCAACCAGCGTGTCAAACCGGGGCTGATATTAGTATTTTGCTGAAAGTCAATCCGTAAATCTTTTTGGGGTAAATCAGCAGGATGGGTACCTGTGAGTAAATAAATTAACGTTGCACCCAAGCTATACAAATCAGAAGCAGGAACGGTACGACTACCAAATTGCTCTGGGGGCATATATCCGTAAGTCCCCACAACTGTCATAGTTCCCCCCTCTTTAGCAGCAGCAGTCTGTACAGAACCAAAATCAATGAGATATATTTGACCCACACTATTACCAGTGCGATCCCCTAATAAAATATTGCTAGGCTTAATGTCTCGATGAATTACAGGTGGATTGAGTCCATGTAAATAAATTAAAATCTCTAAAATTGACGTAGCTATTTGTTTAATTTCTATTTCACTAAAAGTACGCGCTAGATTAATTTGTTCTAGGGTTGATGCGGCAATATAGGTTTGGACTAAGGCAAATCCTTTGATATGAGGTAAATTATTCACCTCAAAATAGTCTAAATAACGAGGGATTGAGGGATGGGATAAAGTCTTTAAGATTTGAGCCTCCCTCTCAAACAGTTTGAGATCGTTCCACTCAAAGTCACTACCAAAAGATAGTAACTTGAC
>NZ_FYBH01000381.1 GCF_900185595.1 Calothrix rhizosoleniae SC01 | reverse complement strand
AGGGCGCGGACATTGTTGAAGCACCAAACCTATAAACAATAAACTTATTATTTATAACAATGGACATATTGGTTAGGGCAGTATTGTTCGACTACAGGACTCTCAACTATCAACTGAAAAAGTCCTAACTTGGCTGGCTATGGCTATATTACTTATTACTTGCACGTAGAGGGATAATCCATTGCCAAAGGGGATGACTTTGTCCTTGTTGGCGAATCTGGGCAACCTTTGTCTCTAGGCGTTTTAGTTCACTTTGTGGGATGCCAAACAGGATATTGCGACTTTGCCAAATTAAAACGGCTGCTGTCATCCCTATACATATAGATAAACCCAGAGTAGATAAGGGATGGTAAAACAGAGCATATCTGACTGCGACCCAAGTAAAGTATTGTTGCCACAAAAATATTTCTTCCCTTAGCCCCCATAGGCATAATGGAGCAATAGTCAACCAAAAACAGCAGACCAGTAACCATCTACCATATATCGTTAAGCGATATAACCTTTGCACCTGTTGAGCAAAGGCAGAATCGCTGCTTGCCATGTTTTGGGTTATTGAGGGAGATTTTTTTGGGGAATCCATGGCTTTGGGAAAAATATAGATGAATATCTAACTGTGCCAAAACTTCAATAGCAGTGAATATGGCAGCCAAAGAAGTTGTTCAAGTTTAACAATTAGATAGTTGATTTTGTGGCATTTTGCTCAATAGTTTAAGAATTATCTACGGGTGCATCAATGGAATCTGCTGTTTGGGTAACCCTAGATTCTCCTTTATATTCTCGCCACCAAGCTAAAAGAGTACTGGCAATAAAGATACTGGAGTAAGCACCCATCGTAAAACCAATAATCAGTGCTAAGGCAAAGTTTCTTAAGGTTTCGCCTCCAAACAAGAAAATGGCCACTAAGGTGAGTAATGTGGTTAAAGTTGTATTGATAGACCGAGCTAGAGTTTGGTTAACTGCATCATCGACGATTTCATGAAAGGGAACATTCTCGTGGGTTTTGACATTTTCTCGAATGCGATCATAAATAACAACGGTATCATTAACAGAAAATCCCGTAATTGTCAATAGTGCCACAATAAATAGGCTATCAACTTCCATCCCGAAGAGTAAGCCAAAGATGGAGAAAATTCCCACAGTCATTAACAAATCATGGAAAGTCGCCACGATGGCAAAAGCTGAATAATCCCATTGAAAGCGAATACCAAGGTAAATAACAATACAGATAAAAGAAACCACAAGGGCAGTTGTACCAGTTGTAAATAACTGTCTTCCTAAAGTGGGACCAACGGTATCAATTTGATTTTTGTTGGGGTCAAAGGAACCTATTTTTTCACTTAGGGCATTTTGCAGTTGGGTACGTTTTTCTACATCTAGGGTTTTTGTCCTGATTAATACACCATTGTCTTTACCAGTGTCTTTATCGGCAATAATTTGGATACTGCTATCACCCAAATCCTGCTCTTTAGCAACATCTCTAACGATATTAATATCAATGGGTTTATTACAGTTATCAGCATCACTACAATTGCGTTCCAACAGCAATCGAGTACCGCCAACAAAATCCAAACTGGGACGTAGGGGATAACCAGTAGTTTGCCAAGAAATTACCATGGAGATAATTCCAGCCAGAATAACTGCTAGAGAAATACTCCACCAGAGCGATCGCCATTTATTAATATGTAATTTCATTGTGCCACCTCTGGTTGCTTAGAAGTGGTCAGATTAGGACAGAAAAGTTCTTTTTTCCGTAAGTTAGGGAGAGATATTGCCAAAAACATGAAAGTGCGACTACAGGTAATAGCTGTAAACATACTAATGACTACACCTACAGCCAAAGTTACAGCGAAACCTTTGACTAAACCGTAACCCAAAAAGTATAGGGCTGCACAGGCGATGAGGGTAGTGACATTGCTATCTAAAATACTGGAAAAGGCACGGTAAAAACCAGATTCCACGGAACGATATAAAGATTTATCTGCTCGTAATTCTTCCCGTGTCCTTTCAAAGATTAAGACATTGGCATCTACAGCCATGCCAATACTGAGAATAAACCCAGCGATTCCTGGTAATGTGAGAGTAACCCCCAACAGCATAAAACAAGCCAAAGTAAATAAGGAGTAAATTACCAGAGATAGATTAGCAATTACTCCTGGTAGTCGATAGTAAACAATCATGAATAATAAGACCAATATTAGACCACCCAAAGCAGCATAAATACTGCGTTGAATGCTGTCTTGTCCCAAAGTAGCGCCAACGGTACGGATTTCTACCACTTCGATGGGTAGGGGTAAGGAACCACCTTTAAGTTGAATACCTAAATCCTGTGCTTCCTTAGCCGTAAATCGACCAGTAATTACCGCAGAGCCACCCGTAATACCAGCACTAGCAAATTCTGGCCCTACGGTGGGAGAACTAATTAATTCATCATCGAGGAAAATACCGATACTACGACCAGTTCCAGCTAGTTGTTTGGTTAAAGTAGCAAATAATTCTCCACCCTTGGATTTGAAGCGGAGAGCAACATCCCAGTTACTCCCTTGAGTAGGTTGACCAATAGCATCATCGAGCAATTTACCAGTTAAAGGTGGTTCAGTACTAGCAAATAATTCTTTGATTTCTTGCTTATTTTTCTCTAATTCTGTTTTATTTTTCTCTAATTCTGTTTTATTTTGAGCAACTTCTTCTGGCTTCGCCTCATCTTTCTGGGTTAATAATTCTTGCTGCTTGGCTTGGAGTTGTCCTCTTAAGGTACGCAATGCAAATAATTTTGCTTCAGTATCGGGTTTTTGTGTGCGAAACTCTAACTGTGCCGTACCTTTAAGTCGGCGTTCTGCTTCTTGGGGATTATCTACACCAGGTAGTTGTACTAAAATTTGGTCTTTACCTACTGCTTGAATTAATGGTTCCGATACTCCGGAAGCATTAATCCTACCTTCCACCACCTTCTGCACCGCTTCTAATTCTCGTTCGGTGATTTCTGTGATATCTTCTGTGGTTTTCACCTGAATTGTTAACTGGGAGCCGCCTTTCAAGTCAAGCCCTAGCTCCAAGGGGAAAAAAGGACTAATAATTACCGTTACTGAGGCAATTATCAAAACTAAAATTAAAGCTAATAGCGATCGCTGTCTTTGCATACCATAATTCACTGCGACAAACGCTATCATAACTAATTTTGGATTTTAGATTCTGAATTTTGGATTTTGGAGTTTGATGAAGAAATATAACATCATCCTTTATACCAACAATTTCGGCAGTTTCTCGTTTGTTCTTGTCATCATCCTGACTGGAGCATCCACACCAAAATGCCTAAAATTTTTTCCACCGGAGGAAGGGGATAATCTGTCAAATCAATAGTTACTGTTTTCCCTTGTAATTTCAAAAATCTCCAAGCAGTTCCACTACTCACAATGCCATAAACAGTGGTCATAGCTTGATTATTCATTTCATTAAATTTTAAAGCTGCCACCATTTCCGCAATACATTGTCCAATTTCCACATTTAAATCTGCTTTTTTCGCTTCTACAATTACTACAACTGGGGCTTCAATTTCTAACTGTTCTGGTGAACGGCTGAGGAGAAAATCGCATACACCACTCAACCCCATTCCTGGATCGACAGTAAAATCTGCACCGGAGAAAAGGCTAATTTTTCTGTGGAGAATTTTTCTGTGGAGAATTTTTCTGACTTCTACAAGTACAGGACTAATAATTAATTCCGAACGCGCTTTTTCACTACCTGTTGCGATCGCTAAAGGTAGGCTTTCTGATAAAAAATCATTCAGGGTATTACTAGGTTGAATTGGGTTAATTTCTGGGAAGAATCTGCCGTTTTCTATGGTTGTTAAATCAAAAGATTGTTTTATCTTGCGGATAGTAAATTCACTGTAGGGCATTTATTATTTTAATCTTTATTCATATCTTGCATAACAACATAGTGATCCACCGCAATGGCTTACGGGTTTCTCCCCTGCTCCCTGCTCCCTGCTCCCCTGCCTCTTCTTGACAGCCGATGGGAACTTGGTGAGTTACAGATATTGTAATGGGCGAACGCAGTTCGCCCCTACTTTTGGAATTAGGCTTTGACCTCAAAATGGGTTTTAATTAAACTCTTAAAGCCACCATTTTTTCCACAGCTTCCACAATTTGCTCTGGTTGAACAATGGTTAAATTCTCCAAACCACCATTGTAAGGCGTGGGGATATCCTGGGAAGAAAGTCGCAGAACAGGTGCATCTAATTCATCAAATAGGCGATCATTAATTGAAGCAGTTAATTCTGCTCCAATACCACCAGTACGCATACATTCTTCCACAACAATTACTTTGTGAGTTTTTCTGATAGATTCACCAATAGTGTCAAAATCTAGGGGTTTGAGGGAAATTAAATCAATTACCTCTGGGTCATAACCTTGCTTTTCTAAAGTTTTCACTGCTTGCATCGCATGATACCGCATCCGGGAGTAGGTCAGGATTGTCACATCCTTTCCAGAGCGCACCACTTCAGCTTTATCTAGTGGCAATACATACTCTTGTGAGGGTAAATCTTCCTTCAGATTGTATAGGAGTACATGTTCAAAGAATAACACCGGATTATCATCGCGGATAGCTGCTTTTAGCAGCCCCTTGGCATTGTAAGGAGTAGAACAGGCAACAATTTTTAACCCTGGTACAGCTTGAAAGTAAGCCTCTAGACGTTGAGAATGTTCTGCACCTAATTGTTTACCTACACCACCAGGACCACGGATGACCATAGGAATTTTAAAATTCCCACCAGAGGTATACCGTAACATCCCAGCATTATTGGAAATTTGGTTAAAGGCGAGGAGTAAAAACCCCATATTCATGCCTTCAATAATTGGTCTTAACCCAGTAATAGCAGCTCCCACCGCTAAACCTGTAAAACTATTTTCGGCAATGGGGGTATCTAGTACGCGCAAATCACCATATTTCTTATATAAATCTTTCGTTACTTTATAGGAGCCGCCATAATGCCCCACATCTTCACCGAGAATAAATACAGTGGAGTCGTGTGCCATTTCTTCATCAACGGCTTCCCGCAGAGCATTAAAAAATAGTGTTTCTGCCATTCCAAGTGTAATGAGATGATTATTCTTAGAATCTTACCGTGCATCTGCTAAAAATATGGTGAGTGATGTTGCCAAACTAATGCCACACAAATGCACTAATGAGTAAAGAATGATTACCCGTGTATTTTGCTATAGTGCCTGCACCATTAATTATCGTGCAATTTTCTTTACTTTCCCCCTTACTCCCTCACTCTTTCACTCCTTCACTCCCTTACTCATGGAGCAGGAGCCTCATTAGCGGATAATTGAGATAACTTGGCTAAGGGTACTTCTTCTATTTGTGGCAATTTATCTAAAGAGAGGCGAGTTGATTGAGTCCCACCAGATAAACGTTTCAATAATTCTGGGCGGGGATCATGTAATAAATAAATAATGCGATCGCCACTTTCCCATTCTTGAGCAACGGTGAGAACTTGCAAGGTTCCTCGGCGCTCCAATAACAAAGGTACTAACTCTTCTGTATCAATCAATTTGCGTATCTCTTCCTGCTGTTGCAATAAATCAGAGCTACTAAAAGTTGTAGTTCCCAATTTTACTTGTCCATCATTCAGATATTGATTCCAGGTTTTAATGACTAAATTAGGGGCAAAAGCTTGGTTCACCTTATTTGTTTCACCAGAATTATTGGCTTGAGGTTTGCGGGGAAATATAGCTAAAACCCTGGGTGGCTCAAATTCTTCTGCCGCCCTTTGCGCCAGCACAAAATTCACCTCTCCATTATTAGTCATAGCTAAAAAAGTGCCCATTGATACAAGTCCAGCTTCTTCCAAAACACCCGTATCTAAAGCACTACTGGCAATGACTCGGATATTTTGCGCTTCTGCCTGTTCTGAAGCTTGTTTATTAGTATCAATCATGACCACAGGCTCTCCCCTTTCCTGAAAGAAGCGAGCAATCAACAAACTCAAGGGATTGCAACCCACAATCACTAATCCGGTAGTATCCGTAGCAGTAATTTGCAACCACTGGGCAACCCACCCAGCAGTTAAACCTTGACAAAAAACCGTCATCATAATTGTCAAGAAAACCAAAGCTTTAATGGAATCTCCACCATTGATCCCTCTTTGGGTCAACAAAATTGCAAATAAGGAGGCAATAGAAGCACAAACAATACCCCGAGGAGCTACCCAGCTTAAAAATATTTTCTGTCGCCAGTTAAGATTGCTATTCCAGGTACAAAAAAGAATATTTATGGGGCGAACAACAAACATGAGTACCAACACAGTGTATAAACTGCCCCAACCCAAAGCAAATACACTGGCAATTGATAAATCAGCCGCTAGCAGGATAAACAGCACAGACAGACTCAAAATGGTCAATTGCCCCTTAAAGTGCCTTAATAACCGTTCATCTGGCACCGAAGAATTAGCAAAAACCGCCCCTGCAATTACCGTAGTCATCACTCCCGATTCACTACGAATCATCTGAGCTGTGGCAAATAAGCCCCACAAAATTGCCAGTACTACCAGATTTTTGAGTTCAAAGGACAAAAAATTGGCGCGCTTGAAAATAAAGCTCATCAAGTAACCACCGGCACCTCCAATGGCAGCACCAACCCCCAAACGGAGTAGTAAACCAACAATGGCGTTAATGGGATCGGTATCACCATTCAAAATCGTGTCCAATACCACGAATGCCAGAATTGCTCCTACGGGATCAATTAAAATTCCTTCACCTTCCAACAAGGTTGCTACTTGTCTGTCAACGTTGATGTGCTTGAGCAAAGGGCCAATCACCGTTGGACCAGTCACCACAACAATGGAAGCATATAGAACAGCAATAGGCCAAGGGAACTCTCCCAGCCAATGAGCTGCCATACTACCACCCACAAGAGTAATCAGTGTTCCCAAGGTAACAAGCAATTGTAAAATGGCGGAAACTCGTCCAACTTCTCGCAGGTCGAGGTTCAGTCCACCTTCAAACAAAATGATTGCCGTTGCTAAGGCAACAATTACTTCTAATCCCGTACCTAAGATGTGGGGATCTAATATTTCCAAGCCATCCGTTCCTAAAAGGATGCCAAACAGCAGCAAAAAGACTATGCTCGGCAATCGTAAGTAGGCAGCGAGCACTTGAGCACTAATGCCTGCAACGACGGCAAGCACCATCTGTAGAGTGATATCAAAAGATGCTTCCATGTTTGAGATTTTGAGCAGTATATTTCAAAATCTGTTGTAAAGAACAATAAATATTATTTTTACAGAGTACAACATCATACCTGATGTCTCTTCTAGAATGAAGGTTTTTTCTCATATTTTTGTGGGTTGTGATACATTTGTTATCCATTGAGAGCATAGAATATTGCCCCTGTTGTGCATGTTACATTGGTTTGAGAGGATTTTCTGGTAGTGAATTTTTCACAGATAATAGCTTTCTTTGTTTCCAAATCATATCCCTATTTAGTCGCAGTCATGAGGAGAAACGACAAATTGGAAAAAATTTCTGCAAAATGTTGACATTAGTAATGAAGTTGGTTAATATATAAAAGGTCTAGAGGTCACGCCCCCATCGTCTAGAGGCCTAGGACACCTCCCTTTCACGGAGGCGACGGGGATTCGAATTCCCCTGGGGGTACTACTAGATTAAAAGTCATTAATCATCTTTCATGAGGAGAGATAAGGTTTCTATGTAACCTTATCTCTCCTTGTTTTATTTAACCATTGCTAGCTGTTTAACCCTTTGGTGAACAGCTAGCAGGTTCATCTGTAAATCTTGGCTCAGACGACGTTCAATGATGGAAACAGGCATCATGGCTTTGGGCCATATTTTGACTGTGTAGCAGAGATTAGTTCCGGTTTGTTCGTCTAAGGAGCAAGGTTCTAGGTTCCAACTCCCGGAAAAGTCTTTAAAGTCCCCTTCTACCATGTGAAAGTTAATCGCTTGAGGAAAAGATTCTTCCAAATCTAAAACAACGCGGGCAGAGAAATTCAAACGTAGGAAGCGTTGAGAACCGATTTGCTCTAAACGAATACCTCCATTGGGGCTATCGAGGCGACGGCTTTGAGCAAGATTGGGGATAAAATCAGCTAAAGCCTCATAATTAGTCAATACTTGCCAAACTTGCTCCACTGAGTGAGGGATTTTGATCTGAGCAGTGATTTGCCGTTGGCGATCGGCAATTTTCTCAACTTGGACTTCAACAGCCTGCAACGCAGCTGGATCTACCAAATCTGATGGACTCAATTGCTCATCTATATCAGTAGCTTCTATGTTCTGTGTAGATTTCTGTTGTTTACTCACTGTCAGATTATGGTTTCTTATCATCAGCAAACTGGGGTAGTGTAAGAGTAAAGCAAATCTTGCTGAGATTGGCATCTTCAGCAATGGGAGTGCTTTTGACTGCAATTTCCCCATTCAGGTGTTGTACTAAGGATTTGACTAACGCCAGTCCTAAACCAGTACCTGGGGTCCATCTTCCTTTTCCGCGACGGAACCGATCAAAAATATAAGTCGCTTCTTCTTCAGAGATGGTACGTCCAGTGTTATGCACTTCGATCATAACTTGATCTACAAGGTGATTGACTTGGTGACTAATTTTTATGTTGACACCAGTATCCCTTTGGGAGTACTTGCTAGCATTGGTTAATAACTCTTGTACAATACGTTCGAAGCTCTCTACCTCTGTTTGTAGCTTTAATGGCTCTGTGGGCAAATCCAAGGAAATTTTCAAGCCCTTTTCTGCCATTTTTGGCTCACAAGATGCAACAGAATCTTTAATAGTTGTATTTAAATCTACAGTTTCATATTGTAGAGGTTCTTGTTGATTATCTAATCTCTGGAGAGTTAATAAATCATTAATTAAATTAATTTCTTTAGTACATTCTTGTTCTAAGATATCCAAATAGCGAACTTGGCGCTCTGGAGTAATTTCTGGGTGATTCAAGTTACGAATCGCCATACGCATATTAGTTAAGGGATAACGCAAGCGATCGCTCATATTACTTAAAAACTCATCTTTGAAATCATTGAGTTCTTGTAACTGTTTCACATGCTGTTGCTTAATTTCATATAGTTTCGATTGTACTTCCAAACTACGTTGGAGTTGAGCTGTGCGCTCATCGACTAAATTTTGGACTTGCCGCAGGGTTTGAGATTGAATAATAGTATTGACAAGTTGAGCACAAATCATTTCCAAGATATTTAATTCTCTGTGCTGCCAATTACGGCTCTGAGACTGTTGTAATACTAAAAAGCCTAAAATTTTTCCTTGGCTTTCCAAAGGCATTAACAACACCGTAGGTAGTTTTTCTAAATTAAAAATTGCAGCTGCACTCAAGCTATAACTTTCTTGCTGCCCTAGATCCTCATTGAGGATAATGGGTTTGATGGAAGCTGTAAATACTCGTTGACATAAAGCACAGTCAGAGAGCCAGAAAGATTCTTCGTTTGGTTGATGAGAAGTATCTTTAGCCGCATTTACTGACCATTCACCCACAACATTAACTTTTGCTTTGGGAACTTGTTTTTTTTGTCGAGCTTTAAATAAAGGATCTGTATATTTTAAAAGCATTAATAAACCACGATCTGCCTGTAGAGTTTCTGCCGTGGATGCGATCGCCAACTGGAGCATTTGATTCAAGTCCAAGTTGCTGCGACTGAGTATAGTTAATTGTTTAAGTAGATTTTGATACTGGGAGCTAGCTGCTAAGGTCTTTTGTTGGGAATCAATTTTATGTGCTTGTGTTAATTGGGCAAAAGCGATCGCGCATACAGATTCTAAAGCTTTGAGAAGTTTTTGCTCTGACTCACTCCAATCATAGGGCTGGGCTCTAATAAGTATAACTACACCATTATTTTTTTGACCCAAGTAAGTAGGCAGACCTAAAACTGTTTTGATTGGTAAGGGTAAATACTGGCATCCGACAACTAAACTATGTTCTATCGCCGTAATATCTTCAATGGAAAACGGCTCTGCCGCACACTGCATCACAGGCCAGTCTAGCTCATCTATGGCTGAGAATTCATCGCTTTGTGTAACCCCTGAATACTTTTGAGCGCACCAATTAGCTGTAGCTGTAACCGCTTCACTATCTTTTTCATCAGGAAGAGTTACCAAACAGCAGCAATCCACCTCAAAAGCAGTTCCCACTACTTTGGCAATTTCTCGCAGCATTTTGATGCTGGCCGGATGATTAGCGATAATTTGGTTAATCTGTGCCACCAATTTTTGGCTTGCTTCTTCCTGATTCTGCATCAGCTTGAGTGGGTGTTGTGTTGGTCTATCTACTTCATCTGCTGATTGTGAAACAGATGCTAAACGCTTTTTCATTGCTGGCATACTGTCGGATAATGACCCCATGTTCCTTTCTCCTAAGTTCCTCTTGGCATTTGTTTCTCCATTTAGCTTATGGCTGCACCCTCATCATTGCGCTTTTCCCTCACTTGTTATAGCCTCTTTCTACTTCAAGTGACTAAGTAGGTAGTTATTATCCGATTTATGCGAGAATAATAGAATACATAGAATATACTAAAATATCTAGTTTATTGAACCAGGATCATCTAACAAACATATAATCATAATTTATCTACCATGAATTAGAATATACTTCCTCCTGTTATACATAAACCGTAAATCCTCTATATTTACAACAAAGAGTTTGCAATTATTATCCGCGTTAATACTGAAGCTAATTGAAAAAACAGCTTATATTTATTGGCATTCAAATCGAGCCATAAATAGAGCATTTATCAGTAATCAGAGTTATTCAGATAAAATTACCAAAATTAATTCGTAAGAATCATCAAAATGAGAGATTAAGAGGTTTCAGCCTAAAATTTGCCAAATTTTATCACCTGATTCTATTTGGTGAGTAATCTATTTATTAGGCTGATGCTTCTTTCCTGTCAAGGATTGTCTAACCCCCTATTTATAGGTTTGGATTGGTAATTTGTTAATGTGCAAGCAACTAAGAATCATAAATAGAAGTAATGGAAACCTCAAGTCTGATCCCAGTATAAGAATTGTCAATTTTTACAATTTGTAAATACATGGCAGCCATCTATATCTTGAGTATAAATAATCAAAAAAGAATACTTATATAATTTTATTTAATATTTACTTGTATAAAATAGCGTTAATTATAGGAGGAATGGAGTTATTCCACTGCATTCCTCCCAATCATTTTCTAACCAGCTAAACTTTCTATTGTCAGAGGTACCATATCACCAGTTGTTGTCAGTCCTAAAAGCATTGGTTGTTGGGGTTGAATAAGTTGACCTGTAAGTACACAACGTTCTTCTTGTTGGGCAGTAGCGGCAATGCTGGCTCTGATATCATCTCTGGAAAATCGCGGTTTCCATTCTCCAGACTTTTGTTGCACATAATTCCAGAGGACATCGCGAATTAAAGCTTGATATCCCTGATTTCCTGATAATGTTTTCAGCTTGTCCTTAAGTTCCCGTTCCAAACGAATGCTGGTAACTTCCATGTCAGTGGTGGGGGTGCGAGTAATGGTATGCATGATTTTTTTCTCCTAAAAATATGGACAGGATAGTAATACAAGTGTAGTATGTTTAAAGAAATGTTCAACAGGTGAAATTTTCAGTGACATCCTTTTATCCCATATCCACTTCTGCGCGCCTTACCAACTATGAACAGTGTTGGGAATTAGTTATTGCGGGAGTGGAGTATTTATTTATGGGCATTTGCAGCCACGATAATGGGGATATTCAAGAGGATCAGGAAAATTCTGGCAATATTAATCTCAAGTTTAATTTACGAAGTGCCAAACCAAGAGCAAAAAGGTCAAGAAGCGTGGGGTACAGACTTAAAAATCCTGTACCGATATAGAAGAAAATTTTGAAGTTAATTTTCTACCCCCGCTTCTACTCAGTCAGAAGTGGGGGTTTTTGATGAGGAATCAAAATGTGAATGGCAAAATACCAGTTTTAGAGCAATCCGTGGTGGTATTTTCTCAAAATTACTTGCCACTTTGTCAGGTGAATATTAAGCGAGCAGTTGTGTTATTAATTACCAATAAAGCAGAACCACTTAATATTGGCATGGGAGATGAGTGGCAAGTTACCGTTACTTCTCCCAGTTTGGTAATGTTTGTACCGCAACATATTCGCTTGATAATAAATTCCAGCGAAAGAGTGTGGAAAGTTCCTCCAGTTAATCGCCGGGAAGTGTTGCGACGAGATCGGCACACTTGTCAATATTGCGGTAGTAAAAAAAACCTGACTTTAGATCATGTACTTCCTCGTTCTCGAGGAGGACAACATACTTGGGATAACGTCGTTATTGCCTGCGAGCGGTGTAATTCCCGTAAAGGAAGCAGAACCCCTAAAGAAGCTGGTATGCAACTAGCTACCAAACCCAAAGCCCCAATTCATCCAGCGATTGCATTTGCAGACAAGTTTTGGATGAATGTGCAAGCAAACCTGGAGTAACAGGAGAGCATGAGGAATGTTGAAATTAATTTACACCGAAGATAGCTTTCACCTGGAATATTTAACTCAATCCCTAGAAGAATGGGTGGCACAGCGAGTAATTTTGGCGATGCGAATCGGTCAATTTCTATGTGTTAAACCCAGCCATGCTTCTTTTTTGTTACCTGCTGATTTACCAGGGTTAAAACAACTAAGGGAAGCAATTCAAACAGACGAACGGGGCATTATCTCCATGTGTCCATGCGATCGCTATTATGTGGAAGTAACTCTATGGGGCTCTTGGCTGACGGATGGTACAGAGGAAGTCACAGGTATATTTGTCACTAGTATTAGTGATGTATCTGATGATGATTCTCTAACTTCACCCACTGAGTTATTACTCTATAATCTCTGGCTAGCTAGCCAGAGTTGCGCCTCTGTGATTCAGGAATGAGGGGAGGAAGAGTGAGGGAGGGAAGGAGTGAAAGATAAATGGAAGTTCAGTTTATGGGGACATTTGTAACAATTCAGGAATGGTGACAAATCGATAACCTTTCTGTTTCAGTCCCTTAATCATTTCTGGCAGAGCTTTTACTGTTCGGGAGCGATCGCCACCTCCATCATGCATCAACACAATTCCTCCAGGTTGGGCATCTCTCAAGACATTTTTCACGAATACTTGATATTTTGCCCGAGGATCTGTGTCTGCTGATGTTTGTGACCACATTAATACGCTATATTTCTGACTTTTAGCATAAGCTGCTAATCCGTTGTTTAAATAACCTCCAGGAGGACGAAATAAAGATGTTTTTACCCCTGTTGTTTGATAAATAATTTTGGCTGTGCGTTCAATTTCATCCTTTGCTACTGCTGGAGTCACTCGTTGATAGCGATGATTCCAAGTATGATTGCCAATTGCGTGTCCTTCTGCTATCACTCGCTTGGCTATCTGTGGATATGTTTGTACTGTTTTTCCAAGCCAAAAAAAAGTTGCTTTGACGTTGTTTTGCTTGAGAATATCCAACATTTGTGTAGTGGTTGGTTTCCAAGGACCATCATCAATTGTCAAGGCAATTACTTTTTCCTCTGGGGGAACTTTGACTTTATAAACAATTTTTCCCTGAAATTTAACTGGAACTGAAAAATTCAGGTTTTTAATAGCAGTTTTTGAATGATGGGTTGGTTCCGCGACTACTTGTGGGATTTTCTGGGTACTATTGCTATTTAATTGAGGAGTAGTTACAGATTTAGCATTACAAGCTGTCATTGTAACTGCAATTGCTAGATTGATAATTTTGTTGTGACTTCTACCCCAGCAATTATTTCTCATATCCAATTCTCAAACTATTTTAAAGGAGGACAAGGGGCAGGGAGCAGGGAGCAGAGGGGAGAACAGAACCTTAAGTCTTTTGGTGGGGGTAGGGAGTAGTTCGGTGCCTCTTTATTTCTATTCTTTTTGCCATCAAAAATAACAGATGCAAGGATTTTAAACCTAAAATCCGAATTTCCTTACACGCCCTTCCCCAATAAAATAGCCTCAAAGCATTGATAAATCAATATTTTTCAGTTATTCAGCAGAACCCTATGTATAAATGTAGACAGGGGCTTGATTTGGGATTGGCAGGGAGAGGGAAGAATGAGACGGAGCTTGTACTCCGCCACAGTTCAAGCGCCCTGGAAGGGCGGGGCTTGTTCCCTTGCTCCTTTCCCCTCTGCCTATTCAGTCAAAAGCCTACCCCTGTGAGACACTCCCCATTTCTTTTCTCCTATCTTCTACTTTCAGAAGACTTTCTTGCCGATGATCCTTTATCCATTTTGGAAGTTTCTAACACTTGAGAGTAAAGAAATCCTGCAAAATATGCACCCAGTATGGGAGCAACCCAAAATAACCACAACTGTTCTATTGCCCAACCACCAACAAAAATCGCTGGACCCAAACTACGAGCTGGATTAACAGATGTATTGGTAACAGGAATACTAATCAAGTGAATCACCGTCAAACCCACACCAATAGCAATGGGAGAAAAACCCTGAAGGGCACGGCTATCGGTTGCACCCAAAATAATAATTAAAAACATGAAAGTAAGAATAAACTCAGTGGCAAAAGCTGCCAACAGAGAATAGCTACCCGGAGAATGTTCCCCAAAACCATTACTGGCTAAACCATTTCTCAATATGTTAAATCCTGGCTTACCACTAGCAATCAAAGCTAAGGTTCCTGCTCCTGCGATGGCTCCCATTACTTGGAATCCAATATAAGACGGGATATCAGATTCGGGAAAGCGTTTTGCAGCCCATAGACCAATGGTTACGGCTGGATTTAGATGGCAACCGGAAATATGACCAAGAGCATAAGACATAGCCATTAATGTTAAACCAAATGCTAGTGAGACTCCCAGTAGACCAATACCCGCAGGGTATACTATGTTTTGACCAATTCTTACTCTATCTGCTGTAAAAGTTGTAGCTAGTACGGCACTACCACAACCAACAAAAACTAACAAGAAAGTTCCAATAAACTCCGCTACATAACGTTTTTGCTGCGGCATTTTTATTAATTCTTAACATTACTCATGAAAGATATAAGTAAATGTTATATTTTACTAGGTCTAATGCCTAAATTTGCCCTATTTTTTTTATATTTATTTTTTCGGTAGTTAAAAAAGGATGGAAAGTTAGTGAGTAATGCACAATCTAATTTTGCGAAGCCTAGAGAAAATAATATTACACGCTAACCAACTGCTTTAAAGTCCACCACCTGCTTATAATCGCGTCTATCTAGTTATCATCCT
>NZ_FYBH01000413.1 GCF_900185595.1 Calothrix rhizosoleniae SC01 | reverse complement strand
GGCAAAAGGCTTATTCCTAGTATGCCCTTACTGAAGCAACTGAATATACCCTCACTCTTATGTCCACTGTTATATATGGCTTAGTAAGGATTATAGGCAAAATGCCCACAAGGGAATCAGCTCTAAAGTCAAAATAGAATAAATTAATAATCTCAACATCTGCCAGACCTTGTGATTTGATGGCAAAGAAACAGGGAGTGGTTGAGTGGGGAGACTGCTACAGGTTTTCTAGTTCCTGGGGTTGTCTCCATTGAAAAACTAGTTAACTTTGTACACATACAAATTTGATAATTTGTTTAAATTGATAAAAGTATTAATGCTAGGAGGAATAATGAAATCATTGGGTCACTGGGGTACAACATTAGGTTTAACGGGAATCACTCTGCTAACACCAGTATTAGTTGCGAGTGCCCCAGCACTAGCATTGACAGAGGCAGAGTTGGTAAAAAAATTAAATGACACACCATGTTTTTTGATCACCAATAACAAGGGTTTACCATTAACTAGTCAGCAGACTGATAAAAATGGCAAAAAAATTCCTTTTACCCAGGTGTTTATGAGTGGGCAAGAAGCCCAGGCTTTTATAGAGCAGTTACGAAAACAGAAAACCCAAGATCCAAAAAAAGCAGAAATATTTAAGACACTACAAGTAACTCCCGTAGGGATGGGAGAAATTTACAAAAAATTACGTGAAAACGCCAAGAATCCCACCAAAAGTCTCCAGTTTGCTTTTCAACCAGGGAGACAAGAGGTTCAGGAAGCAATGGCTTTGTTAAAACAGCAAGGAAAAAATATTAAAAGTTTTCAAAGCGTGCCCCTGTTTATCCTGAGCGCAGAAGGTAAAGGATATATATCAGTAAAAGGGAAGGGAGCATCTGGCAAAAAAGATGTTGATGCTATCCCCATGTTTTTTAGTAAAAAAGACGCTGAGGCATTATTAAAAAAGGTAAAAGCGAAGTACTCTAAAGCAACAATACAGGTTGGAGATATTGATCGCGTCATTACCGTATTACGCAAAAACAAAGATGTGAACGTGGTTTTAGTACCACCTTCCTATAGTTTGCAATATGTCAATCAGTTGCAGAGAAAAAATAGAAATGTTCAAGCTCCCAAGCCTAAGCGTTAAGGGATGGTAGAAAAACAACAGTTTGTTTCTGGTTTACAACTTTGGCAGTGGCGAAATATAGCTATTCAAGCAGCAATAGCTGTTGATGTGTCGCCATCTGAAGTTGACTGGCTATTACAAGAAGTCGCGGGTTTAGATCGTTTAGCAATACGTTTGCAGTCTTTTAAAGATTGGCCACAAATTCAGTCGCAGTTATCTTTAGAAGAATTAGAGATAATGTGGCAAAGACGATTGAATGAGCGGTTACCAGTACAATACATTACTGGAATTACTCCCTGGCGACAATTCAAGATTGTAGTTTCCCACGCGGTGTTAATTCCCAGACCAGAAACGGAATGTTTAATTGATATAGCGGTGGCAGCTGTCCAGGAAACTGGAGAAGATCTACAGTTAGATCGAGGATACTGGGCTGACTTAGGTACAGGTAGTGGTGCGATCGCTTTGGGATTGGCGGATGCCTTTCCCAAGGCTACCATTTATGGTGTTGATCGCTCTGCCGATGCTTTGGCGATCGCTCAAAAAAATGTTGATAATTACCGTTTAACAGAAAGAGTTCACTTTTACCAAGGTTCTTGGTGGCAGCCTTTAGATTCTCTCCAAGGAAAATTTAGCGGTATGGTGTCTAACCCACCCTATATTCCTAGTGGTATTCTGCCAACACTGCAACCAGAGGTAATACAACACGAACCTCATATGGCTTTAGATGGTGGTAAATCTGGTTTAAATTGTATTCACCATTTAATTAATACTTCTCCGGCTTATTTACGTCCAGGTGGGTTATGGCTGATGGAAATGATGGCTGGGCAAGCTGATACGGTAAAACAATTACTAGAGAGTCAAGGTAGTTATGGCAATATTCACATTTACTCTGATTTAGCAGGAATTGAACGTTTTGCTGTTGCCCAGATTAGGAGTGAAGGAGAGAAGGAGGGAAGGAGGGAAGGAGTGAAAGATAAAAAATCTTAACTCCCAACCATCAACCCTCACTCTACCACTCCCTCACTCTCCCACTCCCCACACTCCTGCCATGACCAAAGTTAGTATTGCTGAATTAGTAACTGGTGCCCGCGCTGGTAAATTAGTTAGTTTTCCCACAGATACGGTTCCTGCTTTGGCTGTTTTACCGGAACGGGCAGAGTTAATTTTTGCTGCCAAACAGAGGAGCCAGGATAAACCTTTAATACTTATGGCTGCTAGTGCTCAAGATTTGTGGTCTTTCGTGCAGGGAAGTGAGCAAGAATATGCAATTTGGCAACAAATAGCCCAAAAATGCTGGCCTGGGGCAGTCACTTTAGTATTACCCGCCTCAGAAAAAGTACCCACAGCCATGAATCCAATTAACCCTACTACCATTGGTATTCGCGTTCCTGATTGTGCGATCGCTCAACAAATTTTGGCACAAACAGGCCCTCTGGCAACTAGCAGTGCTAATTTATCCGGGCAATCAACCTTACAAACAATGGCAGAAATTGCTATTGCTTTTCCTGAGGTTCTTACCCTCAAAATGATAGAAGGAGATCAACTCTCATTGGGTAGTGGTTTAGCTTCTACTGTCGCCAAATGGTCTGGTGAAGGTTGGCAGATTTTACGGCAAGGTAAAATCAGGTTATAATTATTACGTTATAAATAATACTAGTTAAACAAAACTTCTATATCAAAGGTAAATAGTTGGCAATAGCATCAAGTTTATACTGAGTACAGTGCTAAATTTATATACATTTTGGCTACTTATATAAATGAATCTATATTTATATGTACTTGGGAATCATAAGTTCTGAACATTACAAAGATATCTGGAACTTTACTTTATGTCTTGATGGTCGATTAATAAGTTGATAATTACCAAATATATATATGAACTGGATTAATTGGGTACATCTAGGAATCGGAATAATATTGGGGATCATTTGCCAGAGGATAATTGCACGCTCTCAAGGTGTTACCAGTTCATCTTCAGGGCTATCTCCAAACCAGGAGTCAACACTTCAAGAGCAGATACAGCAAACCCAACTAGCTTATCAAATGGCAAAGGAAATGAGCCAATTTAAGTCAGGGTTTTTAGCTAGAACAACCCATGTGTTGCGTTCCCCCTTAAATGGTTTGATTGGCTTACATCAGTTAATTTTGTCAGATTTATGTGATAGCCCGGAAGAAGAAAGAGAATTTATTAGTCAAGCTCACGAGAGGGCATTAAAGTTACTGAAGTTAATTGATGAAATTCTCATTGTTGCTAGAACAGAACATGGTACTAATGAGCTAAATATTCAGTCTCTACCTTTGACTCAGCTCCTAGAGAATGTTCATAAAGTCATCTATATGCTGGCAGAAAATCGTAATTATCCTTTCCAGGTGATACTTCCAGACACAGATATTTATGTTTTGGCTGATTCCCACTGGTTACAGCAAGTATTGATCAATTTAATAGATACTTCAATCCTGAATATGGAAGAAGGCAGTATTCATATTTCTGTCCAAGCTGACAGTGATAGTAATATGGTTAATATTTGGTTAGATGTTCCCAAAAATGCGATTCCTACCAGTGAAGCCATTGATTTAATCAACTCTACATCCCTAAATACCCTCAATCAAGATCAAGAAATAAAAATTTCCCCCGGAATGAGACTATTAATAAGTCATACCATTTTGTCAGTCATGGCAGGGAAACTGGAAATCATTCCTTATCCTCTTGCAGGGCAAGCTGCTGAATTTACCAGATTACAAATTTCTATCCCCCAAGGCTCTCCTGAAGCTGAATTTCTCTAACAGCCAGAGAACCTAAATTAGATTGGTTATACAAAACCATAGTGGTGCTGGAATTTTGTTGAAAACCAATACGTTGGTAAAATTTATGTTGATGAGTTGTCATCAAGTATACTCTTTCTACTCTATGTATACAGGGATGGCTTAAGACAGTTTCCACCAATTTACTACCTAATCCACCACCTTGATATTCTGGATGAATTACTACATCCCAAATAGTGGCACGATAAACACCATCGGAAGTGGCTCTAGCAAAACCAATTAATTGCTGTCCATCCCAGACTCCAATTACTGGGTTACTGTTAGCGATGGCGATGCTCAAATCCTCTAAACTACGGTCTTTTGCCCAAAAAGCTGCTATGTTAAATAATGTTTGGAGTTGATCCAGCCCTATTTCTAATTTGCGATCGCTAAACAAAATCTGAGAATTATTCATATTAATTGATCCAGTTACCAAGTTTTATTAGATATTGTTAACTGAATTTTTGGATAAAAACAACCCTAATTAGTTTAGTTTATATAATAGATAATTTTTAATTTTATACCATTTTGAAAAAAGGATGGGGCAGATGAGTAGGGTCACGGTACCAGTAAGATAATTTTATATACCAGAAGATTGTGGATGCCGTGCCCTTACGAAAAATATATATGTCGCGAACATTATTTGAATTGGTATTATATTGCACTTATATCACGGCACAAATATAGCAATACATAATT
>NZ_FYBH01000379.1 GCF_900185595.1 Calothrix rhizosoleniae SC01 | reverse complement strand
GGTGCAGGTTCCTCTGCTGCTACTGGTTCTGGTGCAGGTGTGGAAACAGGTGGACTACTTGCAGCCGGACTTGCCTGTGTATTAACTGCAACAACAGTTGGTGGTGCAGGTGGTGTTTCTGGAATACTGGGAGTTGCTGGTGCTGTTACAACTAACGGTTGTGCTTGTACCAGTGGATCCGGAGTAGTTAATGGTGGTACTTCCATAGGAATATCAGGAGCTACCGTAGCAGCCGTATTATTCCCTGCATGGAGATTAAAGCCACATTGACCACAAAAAGCAGCATCTGCCTGCACAGTTGCGCCACAACTGGGACAATTAGTAGTGGATGGTAAGGGTGTATAGCACGCTTCACATTGGACAGCGCCATCTGGATTGGGGTGATTACAATTTGGACAGACGATCATGGAATTAAGCCTTTGTGCAAGATCATCGTAAACATAGTGCTGGCAAGCAGAGGCACAGCTCTAGCTTTAAATTTTAACAACTACTACTGATTTGGCATCTAGGATTTTAGCTCTGAACCTGCTGCCGCATCTAGTAGCCACCAAAGTTCACCTTGGGGTTGTATTAAGCGAGATGGGTATTGAAAATTATCTGCTTCCGGCGCAAAGACTTGAGCTAAGGCTGGTCTTTTGTTTGCACCTCCTACGACAAACATAACGCAGCGAGCAGTATTAATAAATGGGTAGGTGAAGGTTAGACGTGGATTGCCATCCTTATTACCCACAGTAATTAAGTGATCGCGTACTTTTAATGCTTCCGTATGTGGAAACAGTGATGCAGTATGGGCATCATCACCCATCCCCAATAACACTACATCCAAAGCAGGGAAATTTCCTGGCGAGGTGTTAAAAAAATTGAGCAGATGCTGTTCATACTTGGCTGCTGCTGATGCGGGTTCGGCATCATTTGTGGGCATGGGGTGGATATTTGCTGCTGGAATATCAACCTTATTTAACCATGCATCCCGTGCCATCAATTCATTACTATCTGGATGATTTGGTGGTACATAACGCTCATCTCCCCAAAAAACATGAATTTTATCCCAGGGTAGTTTTTGTTGAGCGATCGCTTCATACAACGGTTTCGGTGTACTACCACCAGACAGGGCAATGGTAAATTGACCCCGTTGTTGAATGCTTGTTTCTATTCTAGATAATATCAGCTCCAATGCCCTTGCTAATAGTGCCGATTTATCAGTTAGAACTTCTATTTTTTTGCTCATTATAATCCACCATAATTTCTAACTTCCAGCAATAGAATAGCGAAATTCTGAAAATCTTCCCTTTTCCTGCCTAAAACTTTTAATATCACCCATAGTTACTCTGTAACTTGTTGAAGAAGGCAGTCCCGTAGACACACTACGCGCAGCTTTTCTTGGAGATGAAAAAATTTTCAGCAGACCTTAAGTATAAAAGGATGTTCTTTCCCATCAACCCTACACCCTCGTTAAAGTTAGGAAGCAGAAAGTAGCAACTTCATTAAGCAAAATTCATTATTTACGTTTATTACATAATTTTTTTGCAAAGTTTAGTATAAAATAATTCACAATATCATGTTTTTATGCTTATATATAAATTTAATATTTAAATAGCACCTATAGAATTAGTACTCTGATGATAAAATTAAAAAAACTTGCTGCCACTATTGCTTTAGCAGTCCCAGTTGTTGTATTCAGTGCTGAAACTGCTCTCGCTGCTACTAATTATGTTGCCATTGCCTACTCCCGTTCTACTGGTGCCACTGGCTATGGCAGAAATTATGCAACACGAACTGCTGCCTCCAGAGCTGCTCTCAGACAATGTAAGCGTTATTCCGGTACAACTGATTGTAGAATCGTGATTACAGGGCGTAATACCTGTGTTGCTTTAGCTACTGCTCGTAATAGAGCTTCTGGATGGGCAAGAAATACTTACTGGAAAGCACAAGTGAATGCCCTAGTACAGTGCAGTAAGAATGGACGCTATTGCAAGATTCGTCATGCTATCTGTGCTAGTCGTCGATAAATTGCTCAATCGAACTAAGGAACCGCAACTAGAGTGGTTCCACTTTTCATTATTGCCTACAATTTCCACCCGATGAAACAGGCTTCACTATGTGATCATTCTTTCCAATTCAAAAAATCCATAACAAACATACGAGAATTTGGTTGCACTTGAAGAGTTATTTTGAATATTGGCACTAACTCTGCTTCTAATCAAAATGTACAATTCTTCCACCAATAGCCAATCTTATCCCAGACCGACATGGAATGAATATTTTCTCATGTTAGCTAAATTGGCAGCCACGCGCTCAACCTGTCTAGCCTTTCCTGTGGGGGCTGTGATTGTGAAAAACAAACAAATCCTGGCTACAGGCTATAACGGCCCCCCATCCGGTTCTGCCCATTGTACTACCCAAGGTTACTGCTATCCAGACCTCAGTAGTTGTGATGCTAGCAAAACCCTACCTTCGCGAGCTGTACACGCTGAAGCAAATGCAATCGCTCAAGCTGCTAAACACGGTATTTCCACGGATGGTTCGAGTATTTATGTAACTTTAGAACCCTGCTTATATTGTCTCAAACTAGTTATTTCCGCAGGGATTAAAGAAATATTTTATGAAACGACTTTCAATCAAGGAGATAAAGCCAGTGTTAGGGATTCATTTATCCACGAAGGTTTAGTTAAGCTACACAAAATTGATTTATCTCCAGAAACAGCTGTTAGAGCGTCTCAATTTCTCCTGAATCCCACATCTTCGCTGAAATAAATTTACTTATCCAGCCATAGTGTTAATTAATTATGAATTTTCAACCTGAAAACTTCTATCATTCTTGCGATCGCTGACTATCTCGCACCTCCGTAACTTGGTTCGCTAAATCGAGAATTGACTTTGGCATTTCTGGTCCAGTAAAAATAATATCAATATTTGCAGGCAGTTTTGACATAAAAGCCAAAACCTCTGCTTCTGGAATTAAACCAAAGCTAACCGCCAAACTTAATTCATCTAACACAACCAGAGAATACTTACCACTTAATACAACTTTTTGTGTATACTGCCACAACTGTTGTAAGGAATTGGCTTCAGTATCCCCAAGATGGGGTGTATCAATACAGCGAGGTAAATCACAGCGAATCCAATCCATGTTCTGTCCTAATTGGATAGCATGTTCATGACCTTGATTAATACCTCCCTTGAGAAACTGGACAATTAAAACAGGTGTACCTTGACCCGCAATTCTCAGTGATTGAGCCATCACGGCAGTAAAAAAATTACGGTGATGGCCAGTAAAAACCTGTACTATTCCCGTTACTGCCGATAATAATTTGTGTGTTGTATTTATATTGGGATTTTCTAACTGGGCGACCATAGGTAAATCTTAAAAAAAAGATATAGAGATTTAGAGATTTGGCAGGCTGTACTCAATAAATTTATTAACTTGGCTGTCAATTAAATTATATAGTTTGTTCTGACTGCATTCCTAGTCAAGCATTAGGGTTACAATTCAGTCAACAGTGATGGAACTGATTATTTCTTCTACTGACGATAAATAATAATGTAAAAAATACAACACATCTTTTTTAGCTTATATTCCTCAAAAGCATAGTGGAATATATGTTAGATTGCGTATTATTATGGGAAAAATTAATTTATATCGTGATTAATTTAACAGGGCAAGGAGATAGTTGTTGTGAAATTAGTTATTTTGGGAGCTTCTGGAGCTGGTAAAAGTACTCAAGCAGAAAGAATTTGCCAACACTTGCACATTCCCCTAATTTCTACTGGAGCCATATTAAGAGAGGAGATTGTTAATCATTCTCAATTAGGCTGCAATACACAGTCATACCTAGAAGCAGGTGATTTAGCTCCAGATGAAATCATAATTGAATTGATTCGGCAAAAACTGGTTCAGCCTAATTTCCAAGAAGGTTGGGTGTTAGAGGGTTATCCCCGTACAGCTTTTCAAGCAGAAGAGTTGGACTTTTTATTAGATGATTGTCAACAAAAACTGGACTGGGCAATTTATTTGCAAGTACCAGAAGCAGTCATGGTTAATCGTTCATTGAGCCGCTCCTTAGAGGATGACCAACCAGAAATTGTCCAGCGTCGTATAGAGTTATTTTATGACCGAACTATTCCTATTCTTGAATATTATGATCGTCGTCGCCGTCTTTTAACTATCAATGGAGATTTATCGCCAGAAGGTGTACTGCAACAGATTGTTAATGCTCTCTGTATTTCTAGCAAGTAATACCATTGGGAAAAATTGCTTGGCTAGATTTTGATCTAGAAAATTTAGGGTAATTGAAAATCGTGTTTATCTCTGCGTTTCCTAAACTATAGAGCATAGTTACTAGCTATATACAGGAATATTCTGACCTCTACTTCATATTTAACAGCAACCAGAGATTGAGAATTCAGCAGTAAATAAACTTTGATTAGTATTTCATCAAAATCATATTTAAATTGACTAACCGATATGTTTAATACCACAGAAATTTTAATTCATTCCTTTGTTGAGCAGATTAGAGAAGGATACCGTCGTACCTATGGTGGTTTCAAACATGATTATCAAGATATTATTGCTTGGGCGGGTAGCATGGCATTGGAAAATATTGCCAATAGTGATGCTCTGTACCACAATGTAGAACATTCTATTTTAGTGACATTAGTAGGACAAGAAATTTTACGTGGTAAACAGATTCGGGAAGGAGGGGTATCAAGTGAAGATTGGCTACATTTTATGATTTCCCTGGTATGCCATGATATAGGCTACGTTAAAGGTGTGTGTCGGGAAGACCGAGATCAAGAATTATTGTATGCTACTGGTCAGGATGGAACTATGGTATCACTACCTCTGGGAGCTTCCGATGCCAGCCTTACCCCTTATCATGTGGATCGAGCTAAACTTTTCATTGATGAACGGTTTGGTGGTCACAAGTTAATCGACTCAGAAGCGATTAAAATCAACATTGAGTTAACCCGTTTTCCTGTTCCCAATGCTGAGGATCATCAAGGAACCAATAGCTTTGCAGCTTTAGTCAGAGCTGCGGATTTGATTGGTCAATTAAGTGACCCACGGTACTTAAAGAAAATCACTTCTTTGTTTTATGAGTTTGAAGAAACAGGGATGAATAAAGTCTTAAGTTATAAAACTCCGGCGGACTTGAGAAACAATTATGCCAAATTTTACTGGAATGGTGTTTATCCTTACATCCAAGATGCACTAAACTATTTATCTCTGACACAACAAGGAAAACAAATTATTGCAAATCTCTATTCCAACGTCTTTGTGGTAGAACATGAAAAACAACTAGAACAACAGCGTCAATTAGTTGAGCAAGTTCAATGTTAGACAATAACTTTAGTTAAATGCGGGGTGAATATGAATTGGTGGCAAAAACTGAAAAAAAATCCATTGGCAAAGTTTGGGGCAATTGTGCTGATAATATTTTATTCGTCAGTCATAGCAGCCGGTTTTATTGCTCCTTATGATCCCATAAAACAACAAGCTAATGGCTCATTACTGCCACCAACTAAGGTTCATTGGGTATCTAAGTCTGGACAATTTACTTTACCTTATATTTATCCTACCATTCAAGGAGATACGGATTTAGAAACGGGTAAGCGGCTGATTGAAGTAGATGAAACCAAACCTTCACCCTTAAGATTATTTGTTGCAGATGCTAAGGGTAACTGGCATTTGTTTGGTACTACTGGTGAAGCAAAATTTAATCTTTTAGGTACTGATGATCAAGGAAGAGATCAATTTAGCCGTTTACTTCACGGTGGACGCATTAGTCTATTTATTGGGATTGTGGGGGTTGCTCTGACTTTCCCCTTGGGAATGATAATTGGAGGAATTTCTGGTTACATCGGTGGCTGGACGGATACTATTATTATGCGGCTGGCGGAAGTTTTAATGACTTTCCCCGGTATTTATTTATTAGTTAGTTTGGGGGCTGTTTTACCACCAGGGTTAACCAGTACTCAACGGTTTTTATTAATTGTGGCGATTACCTCTTTGATTAATTGGGCTGGTTTAGCCAGGGTGGTGCGCGGACAGGTATTATCAATTAAGGAAAGGGAGTTTGTGCAAGCTGCACGGGCAATGGGGGGTAAGCCGATTTATATTATTATCCGTCATGTTTTGCCCCAAACGGCTACCTATCTTATTATTTCTGCAACCCTAGCGGTTCCTGGTTTTATTGGTATGGAAGCGGTATTGAGTTTGATTGGATTGGGAATTCAACAACCAGATCCTTCTTGGGGTAATATGTTATCTCTGGCTACCAATGCTTCTATTTTGGTATTACAGCCTTGGTTAATTTGGCCTCCAGCAGTGTTGATTATTTTAACAGTATTGGCATTTAATTTGCTGGGGGATGGTTTAAGAGATGCCCTCGATCCCCGGAGTTTGCAGCGGTAAGGGAGAGAGGAAGGAGGGATGTGGAGTTTCCTTCCTCAACCAACCTTGTGTATTGAGGATAAAAGTCGGGGATCTAACATATTCATCTATCCTCGAGAATATGTTGGCGAAAGGCTTTAACTGCTTGCAACTGGTGGGGATGTCGCACATATTCAGCTAATAAATTTAAATCCAAGTTGGCGAGCAATTCACTCCTGGTAATAGCTTCATACCCATCTTTACGCAAGCGATACACCTGGAATTGCTCATTTTCCCAAAACCAAACCTCTGTCACACTCAGTCGTTGATAAACTGCTAATTTATCCGTTCCCCCACTGGTAAACACTATCTCCACCGCCAAATCAGGAAACTCTTTTTCTACACCAATACAGTAACTTTCATCTGGCTCTGTCCCCCCTTTTTTTTCTTGTCTGCGAAAGGTTGTAGAACCGAGAGGAAAATATTCAGTATCAGTTTCTTCAAAGTAAACTTCCAGAAGGGTCGCAATACGTTTTTTAGTACCCTCATGACGACGACTAGGTGACAAGATTTCTAATACTCCATCTAAATATGTGACACGGATTGAGGAGTTGTCTTGTAATCTTACCATTATTGCTTCATACTGCTGCCAACTCACCCCATTGGCAAGAAATCTCTCTTCCGTTGCTAAATTTAGAAGTGTTTCTCGTTCAATATCTTGGATGATTTCTAGTAGCATCTGCTGGCACTATCTGAATGTCCCATAGTTTTAATAGTCACATATTTTGCACCTTCCCAATAAGAGTAAGGTGGGCATTGCCTACCCTAAGGAATAAAAAGGTTTACAGGCGATAATTTTCGCAATAATTATGTGGTGCAAGATGTGAGTAGTATTATCCTAACGAATCCTCTGGGATAGAACAGCAAAATCTTTTCCTCTTCTGAATTCTAGTCAATACAGTTATTTAATTCTCAATCAGGCATAATCGCCCCCTGAAGATTAGCACCACTGAGATTGGCTCTACTCAAGTTAGCACCACTGAGATTAGCTCCACTCAAATTAGCACCACTGAGGTTGGCTCTACTTAAGTTAGTCCATCTTAAATCAGCTTTGCTTAAATCTGCTGCTTCCATGTTAACCTGAGCCAGGTATGCACCACCTAAATGAGCTTCGGTGAGATTAGCTTGGCACAAATTTGTTTTGTAAAGATAAGCGCCAATCAATTCCGCCGAGTGTAGGTTTGCCTTGCTCAGATCCCCTGTAATCAAATTAGCACCCATGAGATTCGCAAAACAGAGATTACTCCGGTGAAGTTTGGCTGTACCCAAGTCAGTATCCCTTAAATTCGCACCTTGTAAGTTTGTACCAATTAGGTTAGCATCGCTGATAATAGCGTATCTGAGATTTGCTTCACTCAAATCTGCTCCAATCAAATTGGCATAACTGAGATCCGTTTGAGTAAGGGTAGCACCACTCAAATTAGCAACACTGAAGTTAGCACCACTCAAGTTAACTCCCATCAGTTGGGCTTGGTAAAGATTGACACCACTCAAATCAACTTCAATGTGAGGATTTTTGTTTTTCCACTCCATCCATATAACTGCACCCGCTTTCAGTAGAGCCAGATGCTCTTGATTTGCCATAGTCCTTCCCTTTACTCCTGACGACCACCCAAAGGATTTACTCGACCTGCTATACTTTCGATCGCAGTTAGTGCCCCATCTGCACCTGCAAGAATATCTTGTTCTTTTCCACCCAAGTAAAGTCTGCCAAAGCTACCCACCGCTTGCACAGTCAGAATATTAATAGCTGCGGCTTTTTCCGCTTCATTTGCAGCCAAAGCAGCATAAGCAGCAGGCTCAACTTCCAATACATACAGGGTTTGTCCTGCTAGTAGCATTTGTCCCCGTCGCGTGCGATTGATTAGTTGGGTTTGATAAGGGTCAATATTGCGAATAATTTGGCTAGAAACCACCCGAGGTTTCAGACATTCGTTTCTTTTCACTCCTATGTGTGCCAAAATTGCTTGACCTGCGGATATGGTTTCCCCTTGGGAACTAGAATGGACTTCTAATAAACCATACAATCTTTCCACCATCTGTACCCCAGGACGCACGGAAGCAGATTTAAGTGCCACATCCGTAATCCGATTAATTTCAATCCCAGGAGAGATTTCAATCCACAGAGATGTGTCTCCTGGCAATGGTAAGAAACCTTGGGCTACTGTTCCCATATATGCCGCATGTTGAGGTTGTAGACTGTCAAGAAATACGAAACTGCGTAGTTCTATGCCCAAGATTCTGCTCTCTAGTCATTATCTATTGCAATATATCATTTCACGGGCGATAAGGAATCATGTAAAAATAAGTAGTGCAAGCGATACGCTTGCTATTTCCCAAACGTGGGCAAGATACCCACACTACTTGTTCAGTTTTTGTGAAGTGATTTTGAAGAGTAAGCGATCGCTCTTTTCAAGGTAATTTTATCTTGCTAGTATAGTCACATATACGGAACCACTTATATTGAATTCAACCTTATATTCCCGAATATCACTGAACACTTCACTAATAGCCCTCACTCCGGTGAGGGCTGTTTTTTCCGAATTTCTACCAGATTTTTTGATCCCGAACTCAGTTTATTTAGATATTATTTTGATAGGTAGACCGAGGAATTTGTATTTATCGCTGCCAACTTGACTAACATTTCCGGTTTGATTTTTTCATATTCTCTTCTCAGTAAATTTTTACTCATTTGTGGTTTGGCAGTAGAAATAATTGTATGACTCATTTGCACCCATTTTTGCAGCTTTTGCCTTTGATCGGTTGCAATGCTAGAAGTTAAAGTATGAATGGAATTTTGTGGTTCTTCTCGGGCAAAAAATAGTAATTTATAGTCACCGATTTTTCCCAGTAAACTGGTCACTTCTTGTCCAAAACTGGTTTTTAGATCCAAATAATAAGGTAGCCATTTCGCACCATATTTGTGATTATATATGACTGTAATCCACAACATCATAGGATGGGGATTAGTAATAAACAAAAATTGATTATATCGAGTGCAAGTCAAACGCTTTTGAATTTCCTGTTTAGATAACATTATCCATAACGTAGGTATTAATTCATCGTTTTTCTGCATTAATTGGGGAAAAACAATATCGGCAATTGGTTTATTCTCAGGCCAAGGGACTTGTTGATCTATATCTGGATATGATATTAATTGGCGAACCTGGGGCAAATCTCTTGGCGCACAGACAGTTTCCCTCCCAGATATTGAGGAACCGTCTTGAATTTCTTGGCTCCTTGGATTTTCTTCTACCGGAATAGGAACTTGAGGCTTTTCTGGTTCTATTTTCTCAGGATTAGTAGTCGGGGTGGAATTCCTGGTAGTGTTGTTTTTTTGCTCTAGCTTCGATAATATCTGAATAATATAACTAATATTTTGAGGGCGATCGCTTGCTGATTTGGCCAAGCAACTGAGCACCAGTTCTTCTAGTTCTTTTGGTAGTTGTATTTGGGGAGCAACCTCAGTAAAGGTGCGGGGTTGTTTGTAATGATGTACTTTATACCAAGCTCCAAAGGATTGAGTCTCTGGCAAAAAAGGCATTTTGCCTGTGAGCATTTCAAACATCATCACTCCCAGACTATAAATATCGGAACGGTTATCTAGTTCCTTCCCTTCCATTTGTTCGGGAGAAGAATAAGCTAAGGTTCCTAAATAATATTTAGTTTGTTCGCTGTCTGACTGTAATAGTTTGGCAATTCCAAAGTCGAGAACCTTGACTAATTCTCCTAAACTAGGGTCTTGAAGAACCAGCATATTACTGGGTTTTATATCACGATGGATGATGGGGACATTTTTCCCGTCTACAGGAATACCGTCATGTGCACACTGCAAACCTAAACATATTTGTCGTGCCATACTGAGGAATCTAGGTAAAGATGGAGTTTGGGTGCGGATGACACTGCTAAGGCTAGCACCTTCTAAATATTCCATCACGTAGAATGGTGTTTTCTTTTCATCTACGCCATAGTCCATTACCCGGACAATGTGAATACTCCTTTGTCCCAACAAAGCACAGGTTTTTGCTTCGCGCTCAAAACGCTCCTGCATTCGCATTTTGGGATTTTGAATTGATAATGAAAGAAATTTAACTGCTACAGGTACTCCTCCTAATAACTGGTCTTGAGCCAGATAAACCCGACCCATGGCTCCAGTACCAACTAGTTCTTGGAGCTTGTAACGGTTCATGAGCAAGTGACCAATATTGGAATCTGCCATAGTAGTTTTGACTTTCATGTTGAAAAATAGTACTGGTTAGGTAATATCAATGACGATATATTTTTATTTATTAAGGATAAAGATGTATTGGAATATTAAGGTACATTTTTTTACGTATAAAGTAATGGATTCTCATTTGTTTAATAATTTTTCTGATTGAAGAAAGTAGGTGAGTTGCAACTTTTGATGTGGGTGAACAAATAGGAAGAAAACAAGGAATTTGTTGATCTCAGAGGTCTCCCAAACTTGAGAAACACACATCTGAGGCTAATTTATGCCACAGATGACTGCCAGAACCGCAAAATATTTTGATATCCTGATAATTTATTGTGCCCAAATTTTATCGGATTTTTGATTTACAAGTTCTTTTTCATTTACTCGGTTGACGTTCTAGGCTCGCTTCCATAGTAGTATTGAGGAAATGACCTGCGAGGATACCACTAGTCAAGTAGTAAGTATCATTATTAACTCGATGCAGTGTCTCAAAACCACTACGACGTTGTTTATCACTTAATACCCAATAACGCTGCACAATAGTATCTGGGCAAATCCAACCTTCACCTTCCACTTGCCCCAAAGAACCGTGTTGGAGTAAAAAAGTATACTGACGTTCCCCATTATCTAAACGACCTTTATACTGGGAAGCAATATCAGGGCGATTGCTATCAGGAAATATTAGTTTTGTGACCATTGTGAACCAGTTATCTCGATTCCATGCCACAAGAATCATTCCCTTGAGGTTAATTGGCATTTGATTACGTTCTAGCCAACTTCCTTGCAATATCCAACGTCCTGGTTCCAATAAAAAAGTGTGGGTCATTGTAAATTATATTTTGTAAATTATCAGTGTTTTTATTGCCATACTTTAGACTCTTGCATCTATACAGCTTGATTCGACTCAGAGTAGAAATCTTACTGGATGAGCGATTGATAGCAGAATGATTTTTTATTTGCAATTGGAGACGATTAAAATTACTATTCCATAACCAAGAGGAAAATTATGGATGGAAATTAAATATACTATAGCTATACTGAGACAATTGTGTAATATTATCTCTCTAAGGGTTGATATACTTCACCCAAAGGTACATTGAGCTTAGCTCCCGTGGCACTAGGTAAGTTTCCAGGAATACTTAGCTGTCGCCAGTATGCCAGAACAGCAAAGGCGATCGCTTCTTTAAAATCCGCATTTAATCCTAGATAATCTGTTGTTAATACAGGCACAGAGGGTAATAAAAGTTGCAGTCGATGTTTTAAGTAAAGATTTCGGCTTCCTCCTCCACACAACAAAACTTGTTGTGGCATTTGTAATAAAAAGTTCTTATAACTATGAGCAATACTAGTAGCAGTAAGTTCCGTTAAAGTTGCCAGTATGTCTGCTGGTGAGAGTTGGTATGATAGGGTATCCTGTAAACATTGTTCCCAGTAATCCTGACCAAATAACTCTCTACCAGTAGATTTTGGTGGCGGTACATGAAAGTATTCTTGTTGTAGCCATTGTGTGATTAATGGCTGACAAGGGTTACCACTAGCAGCCCAAGCTCCATCTTTGTCATAGGTTTTAGTCCCCCCACTTAAATGGTGTACTGCTAAATCTAATAGGCTATTTCCTGGACCAGTATCCCAAGCCCTAATTTTTGTCAACCAGTTGCTATTTCTGGGAGGTATGTAAGTAACATTACTAATACCACCAATATTTTGGATACATCTAGTATATTGGGGATGGGATAGTAAAGCAGCGTCCACACGGGGTACAAGGGGAGCACCATGACCACCTACAGAAATATCTGCTGCCCGGAAGTTATTTACAGTGGTAAGACCAGTGAGATTGGCGATCACTGTGCCCCGTCCTAATTGCAGACTGTAACCGAGGGGTGTATCCTCTCCTATATGTGGTGGTCGATGATACACAGTTTGACCGTGGGAGCCAATGAGAGATGCTGAGGGTTGACCGATTTGAATAGTTTGTGCAGCTTGAGCAAAAGAAGTAGCGATCGCATCGTCTAATTGTGCTAGTTCTACCATAGAAATGCGATCGCCAGCACAAACGGCTAAGATACGTTCTCTGAGTTCTGGTGGATAGGGATAGGTAGCCCCAGCGATTAATTCAATTTTGATGTCTAAATCGGTACCGGAAATATCTACTAAAGCAGCATCAATTCCGTCTACAGATGTACCACTAATTAA
>NZ_FYBH01000027.1 GCF_900185595.1 Calothrix rhizosoleniae SC01 | reverse complement strand
ATTCTAGGTTTAAAATCCTTGCATCTGTTATTTTTGATGGCAAAAAGAATAGAAATAAAGAGGCTGGAACTACTCCCTACTCCCTACTCCCTACTCCCTACCCCCACCAAAAGACTTTTTCATAAATTACCTAAGTAATAGGTTTAGTGCTTCAACAATGTCCGTGTTTTAATCAGCAAAAAGAGCGTGAACATCTACCACAGATATCACACTCTAACATACCTTATATTTAGATATATTGCGATTCTAGTTAGTATCCACCAAAGTTTGGCAAAATACCAGATACAGCTAACCAAGCAAAAATACTAGTGACCCCTAAACTAGACATAAGTAGCCAAGAAATAACTGACCAATCAGAACTTTGTCTAAAAGTCCGAAAATTAAATGGCTGACGGGCAAATCCATCGGGAAAAGGCAATTTGTCCCGATAATCAGTTCCGTAACGAGCCATCCGTGCAAAAGGTAATTCCCCTTGCATTTGCTGGGGTAAAATTCTCCGCCTTTGGTAAGGTACGGTGTAGTCGCCAAAGTTATTGATATACTCTTCGCTATCAAGCAAAGTATTAATAAAACCTTGCAAACCTTTCGTAGCCAGTACTATTGACCAAGAAAGTTTTTCGCGTTCATCATACACCTTACGACCCAAAATCCGTTGGATACATAATTCTACAAAGCGATAATTATTATTGCTATCGTAGTTGAGTCGCCGAAACGAATCGGAGGTGGCTAATCCCTGAATAAATTCCTTAACCGTAATTTGACCAGACCTTAATTGTGATTCTAGAAATGTCTGGCGGTTACTAGCCAACATCTGTTGCTGATGAAAAATTTGGTAATATGCAGACCAAATTAACTCATCTATCTCTTTGGAATTAGTTATTTGTTCCTGGGAATAGACCCTAGGTTGCTCTTCACCTCTAACTTCATAACCAGCGACGCGCTGATTTTGGGATGAAGGAGGGTAGGTTAATAAAGGAATAGACAAACTACAAAATCCTTACGCTAAACTTTTAATAAAGATTAAAGATGATGAATAAATGTTGCTAGATTCTATCCCATCTGTTCTTACATTTTAGCTTAAAAGATAAAATTGATAGTGGTCAATATAGCAAAAGTTAAACTTTGTTAAATAATGTAATTATTTATCAATATTTTGGCTACTAATCCTAATTAGGATAAATATTATATTGATATATTTCTATGATAGCCATAAGACTATCTCAGATAAATGGTAATTTTCCTGGAGATATACAAGGGTATAAATTACTGATTTTTCAATATAGTTTAAAACTATTGAGAGTATTAAGATTATTAATATAGAAATTTTAGCTCTTCAGTACTAGTCATTATGCTTAATGACTGTGCAAAAAAATGTCAGCATTGCCAGACAAAAAATATTATTTATTATTTGGTAATTTTTTCAATGTTTTGCATTAATTTCTGCGTCAATTGAATAGTTTCAACCTGACATTGAAAATTCAACTGGTACATTCATGAAATAGCATACTATGATACGGAAGTCGCAAACTATCTATATCTCTCAAAATTAAAGGCTGAAATTCGACAATTCTGGATAAGAATACTCCGATTGCGAATCTTTTTGAATATATTGCTTAATACTATCAATATCGATAAAACAATCAGCAACATTAATTAAAGTATCACTAGTCATCGATCGCAAACTGACAACTTCTACTCTTACTCCTTTATAAGACACTGTATTTACTGCATAAGCTAAATCCCCATCTCCACTTACTAATATCGCTGTATCGTAGTAAGGGGCTAGATTAAGCATATCTACAGCAATCTCTACATCCAAATTAGCTTTTTTAGAGCCATCGGGAAATTGCACTACATCTTTGGTAACTAAGCGATAGCCATTGCGGCGCATCCACAGGAGAAAACCCTGTTGCTTATCATTAGTCCGATCTACACCCGTATAGAAAAAAGCTCTGAGCAATTTCGAGCCTTGAGTTAGCAGTACAAGGAGTTTGGCATAATCAATTTCTATCCCTAATTGGAGAGCAGCATAAAAAAGATTAGAACCATCTATAAAAATAGCTATTCGACCACGATTAGAATTTCTACCCAGAAACATTTCCGGATTATCTTCTGGTAATTGAATTTCTTCTGCATGATTATTCTCTTTGATTGAAAAGAGATGGGAATCATACTGTTGTGGCTTATTTGGATGAGAACTATTATTTATCTTTTTAAGAGAATTTTTGCTTTTATTCATGATTTACCTCTAATTTCTTTGAGAAATAATTTTTACTAAAGTCCGATTTCAATAAAAAATGTCAAACTATAAAGCTATAAAGTACGAAAGTAGTACAATAATATTTGATTATGATTGTGATTATAATATGTGATTACAATAGTTTATTGCTCATATATTATGATTTACACTCACAAAATATAGCCTAATCGAAAAATATCCAAATATGCTAAGTTAATTGCTTAAATTATTCATTACATGAAAATAAATCCCTACATTCTGATACTTACATCTCCCCAACCTTGTAACAATCAGTATTTTGCTAACCAAATTGAAAAGAATCAAACTTTGATAACAAAAAATAGAAATACCATTTTGTTTATTGGTTAGTATATCAATAAATCAATATTTAGTTTGTGGTACAAACATGTTTCTGAATTTCACAGCAATATTGACCACAATCAAACCATATCTATTGACTTGATCCATTTGTATTCAGCCATAGCCTTAGATATATCTTGGAAGAAACAAAATCTATCAAAGTTCGTCTCCAGACAGGCGTTATTGAAAATAATGTGCCCTCATACAGAGCAAATAGATGTACATGCAGGATTTGTTTAATAAAACATAATGTTGTTAATTGGGTAAACTATAACTAGAAATTAACGTTTAAGCCCGAAAAACATGGAAAGTTTCACTAATTTTTTCTTAAAGTTATATATCTCCCAAAACCTATTCCTTTAATCCTAGCTTGCTTTGAAGAGAATTTTAGCTTATTTTCTTAAACTTAAATTAAAATCCTAGCAATAATAGTACCATAACAACACAAATAATAATAAATATTATTTATTGATTATATTTATTTACAATATTCTCTCATATTGATTTAATAATTGAGGGTCTGACACAATTTTCCATAGCTATTATATGTATGGACATTCACCATGTATAACTAAAAATTATATTTGAATACTCATAGCTGTAAAACTCGCAATCATTTTTCGACTTGATATAAGAAAGTGACTTCTGTGGCAATATTATTCTAGACAGAAAACAATTCGCCTTACCAAAAAAACACTGATGAATAGCTCAAAAATAGTTGCAATTATCACTGGTGCAATTTCCATATTATTAGCGGTCGCATACTTGGTATTGGTGCAGGTACTAGATTTACGTGGAGAAATGAAACCAGCACCCATGAGTCAACTTGTTCCACAGTCAGTCATAATTGCCCATACACTCGACCATAAGGTTAGTCTTGGGTAAAAATGACCTAAAATCAAACTCTATCGAAATAATTAAGCATTAAATTCCGTAACAAGATAGCATAACTATAGCTGATCAATTGTTTGAGTAACTCTTTGGTTCAATCACAATTATTTGCCAAGTATAAATACTCTACTTGTTGTTAAAAAATACGGAGATTTATGACTTACGATTACGACTTGTTTGTCATTGGTGCTGGTTCTGGAGGATTGGCAGCTTCCAAACGAGCTGCTAGTTATGGGGCAAAAGTTGCGATCGCAGAAGATGATTTAGTAGGTGGAACTTGTGTTATCCGTGGATGTGTGCCCAAAAAATTGATGGTATACGCTTCCCATTTTCCATCATTATTTGAGAGTGCTGCGGGTTATGGTTGGCAAGTAGGCAATACTGAATTAGATTGGGAAAAATTCATTACATCGATAGATCAGGAAGTACGGCGACTGTCCCAACTACATATCAACTTCTTAGAAAAAGCAGGAGTAGAGTTAATCCCCAGTCGTGCTACTTTGGTGGATGAGCATACTGTGGAAGTTGATGATCGCAAAGTTACAGCAGATAAAATTCTGCTTGCTGTAGGAGGACGTGCGATTAAACCTGATTTACCAGGAATGGAACATGCCATAACTTCTAGGGAAATTTTTCATCTCCAATCCCAACCAAAGCACATTGCCATTATTGGTGCTGGTTATATTGGTACGGAATTTGCTTGTATTATGCGCGGTTTGGGTTGTGAAGTTACCCAAATTATCCGTAGAGACAAAATTCTCAGGGGTTTTGATGAAGATATTCGTACCCAAATCCAAGAAGGAATGACCAATCATGGTATTCGTGTGATTCAAAATACCGTGGTTACAGATTTGGAGAAAGTTGGGGACGAGCTGCAACTGAATCTTTCCGGGGAACACACAGAACCAGTGACAGCCGATGTCTTTTTAGTTGCTACTGGTAGAAGTCCCAATGTGGAAGGATTGGGTTTAGAAAATGCTGGGGTAGATTTAGTGCCCAGTTCTTTAGAAGGCCCTGGGTACAGTAAAATGAACGCGATCGCAGTTAATGAATATAGCCAAACATCCCAGCCCAATATTTATGCCGTAGGCGATGTTACGGATAGAATCAACTTAACTCCAGTTGCAATTGGTGAGGGTAGGTCATTTGCTGATAGTGAGTTTGGTAATAATCGTCGCATATTTAGCCATGAGAATGTGGCAACGGCAATATTTTCTAGCCCAGAAGCCGCAACCGTGGGTATGACGGAAACCGAAGCCAAGGATAAATTGGGTGAAGACGGTGTGAAAATTTATCGTTCCCGTTTTCGTCCGATGTTTTATACCTTGCCAGATCAACCAGAAAAAACCATGATGAAGTTGATTGTAGATGTACAAACCGACAAGGTTATAGGGGCTCACATGGTAGGTGATTATGCTGCTGAAATTATTCAAGGGGTAGCGATTGCTGTCAAAATGGGAGCAACCAAAAAAGATTTTGATGCAACTGTGGGTATTCACCCCTCATCGGCAGAAGAATTTGTCACTATGCGTTAAGGGAGCAAAGGAGCAGGGAACAGACGAAAAGCATTAGGAATTACGGATGATTTGGTCATGCAATACATATATCTACACGGCTTTGCTTCCAGTCCTAATTCTACTAAAGCTCGTTATCTCAGCGATCGCTTTGCCGAACATCATCTACCCCTCTGTATCCCGGATCTAAATCATGGGGATTTTCCCCACTTAACGATCTCTCGACAAATTCAACAAGTAGCACCTGCATTAAATATACCGACAACAATTATTGGTTCTAGTTTGGGCGGTTTAACAGCCGCTCACTTAGGACAACAATATACTCAGGTGCAAAAAATTCTCTTATTAGCACCTGCTTTTGGTTTCTTATCCCATTGGTTACCTACTTTGGGTGAAAATATAACTCAAAATTGGCAACAAAAAAAATATATTCAGGTGTATCACTATGGAGAGGGGAAAGAAATGCCCTTAAGTCATGATTTTTTGATAGATGCCCATCAATATCAAGAAAATTCATTACAGCGCCCTCTTCCGACTCTCATTCTTCATGGTAAACATGATGATGTGATTCCCATACAAGCTAGCCAAGAGTTTGCCATGCAACGTCCTTGGATTAATTTAATAGAACTAGATAGCGACCATACCTTAGGGAATATGATGTCAGAAACTTGGCAGACAATTAAACTCTTTTGTCAGATACCCTGAGGCTGTATAATATCAAATCCCTGGTTAATCATCTTAATTTATAGCCAATATAATCAGGCAAATTGAAATTGGATTTTGGCGTTGAGATTGCATTCAAAATCCAAACACCTCTACTCCAAAAATCCTATGTTACCCTTTATTCGTTCTGATTTAGCCCAATTCAACGCCTATAAGCCTCATCCCAGTAGTGATACAGCTGAACCTGTTGACACATCAACCCAAATTGATAGATTAGACACTAATGAAAGTGCTGAAGATTTACCGCCTCAATTGAAACTAGAACTGGTACAGACATATCAAGAATTAATTGAAAATAACAGATATCCTGATGGTGGTCATGAAGAGTTAAAAAATTTAATTGCATCATATGTAAATGAATCAGCACACCTTTCACCATATGTTTTTTCTACTGCCAATATTTCTGTTGGTAATGGTTCTGATGAATTAATTCGCTCGTTATTAATTGCCAGTTGTTTATCTGGAGAAGGGTCTATATTAGTCGCTCAACCCACTTTTTCCATGTATGGCATCTTAGCTCAAACTTTGGGGATTCCTATGGTTACCGTACCCAGGAAGGAAACAAATTTTGCCATTGACTTACAAGCTGCACAAGCTGCGATAGAAACGACTCAACATCCTCCCATTCGTGCAGTTTTTGTTGTCCATCCCAATTCCCCCACAGGCAATACTTTAACCACCCCAGAATTAGCATGGTTAAGGAGTTTACCAGAACAAGTTTTAGTGGTGATTGATGAAGCTTATTTTGAATTTAGTCAAACAACCCTAGTGGGTGAACTGTCACAACATCCTAACTGGGTGGTGCTACGAACATTTTCTAAAGCCTTTCGACTAGCTGCCCATCGTATTGGTTATTGTATTGCCCATCCAGATGCGATCGCAATTCTGGAAAAAGTGCGTTTACCTTATAACCTGAGTAGCTTCTCTCTGGCAGCAGGGTTAATTGCTATGAACAATCATCAATTGCTACTAGCATCAGTTCCTCAAACTTTAGCTGAAAGAACTAAACTAATTCAAGCCCTACGTCAGAATCCAGCCCTAAAAGTCTGGGATAGTGCAGCTAATTTTATATTTTTGCGCCTCCAATCAAATGATTTTGCTTCACAAGGCGCTGATATTAAAACTATTCATCAACAACTGAAGGCTAGTGGTACTCTAGTACGACAAATTCATCATGGATTGAGAATTACTGTTGGAACTGCAATAGAAAATGATCGCACTCTGAAAAGAATGCAAGCAGTATTAGCAACCTTGCCATGTGTAAGCTCTTAGATTTACCACTAACGATTTAATTTGCTATCAACATCACTACCCAAATGTCTGACCATACAAGCTGTTTGTGGTAACACACCTATCAACAAAGCAAAGGCTTCATCAGGCAAATCAGCTACAACATCTGAAGGAAAATACTGCTCAAATTGATCAAGAATCTTATGAACTCGTTGGGTAGGAGAAGAATTTTGGGTAATTTGTCCAATTAAGCGAATCCATTGTCTTCTAATCAAATAAGCCTTTTGACGTTCTTCATGGGATTCCATCTTTAACAAAGACAAGTTTCCTATAGGTAAAACCCCCTGACAATCACGGTCATAATCACCACCAACAGCTGCTCCGGGACCAGCAAACTCTGCATGATACTCCTTAAAAAGGATTAACCCATTTCTTCTACGACTATTGACCGTCAAAAGCTTTCCACTGCGTATATCTGCTAAGAAGCTTGACCCATAGGAACGCTTTGTCCCAGATGACATGACTAGATATTCAAGCAGATTAGTGTCATGAGAATAAGTTGATATCATAGTGGTTTGATAGCGGTGAATTTGGTCGCTATCCATAGATTTCAATTTATCGACGAATATGGGCGAATTTTGCACTTTAAACAAAACTATTAGTAGTGTTTCAAAGCCTTTACAGCTTTGAGGATAGAGTAGTTAGGATTGAGTCTTAAGGTTAAAACTCAGGGTAAATAGCTGCATGTTAAAATTTTGAGTAATAACATTCTATGAGATTTGACTAGAGTTGTCTCTGCTTGTAAGACTTGATTCATTAAAGTTTTTATAAAGATTGTTTTTGAGAATACAAAGTTAAGATGAGGATAAAAATTTGATGATTATTTTGACTTTATTCCTCGAATAAAAATAATATAATTCTGTGTCAAAAATTATCTCTTAAACCAATAAATAAAGGTTGTAGATATTCTCAGATCTATAACTTTTTCTAAAGGTATTAATAATTATATCTCACCACCAGATATTTTCAGAATTAAAAACATAAAACTATATGGATTTGATAGTGTAATATTAATTTAATCAAACAAAATATTTTTGTTTATTAAAAAATATAAACATATTTATAATATGTTTATATCTGACCTTTAATTAGTCACCTAGCTATATACACTATTTGGTCAAATACTTATCATTTGAGACTGTAGACGAGATAGTAGGCTATAAAATAGGTTGTCCTTATCATGACCTGAAGAAAAAATCAACCTATAGTAATTTTATGCTGAACTAGCATTTAACATGTGCTTAGTTGAGTATAATTTGATTGTCAAATCAAGAATATGTGCCTTTGAGAAAGGATTAATTCCTTAAAAGGAGATGAATAAAAATTATATTGAGGGCATACCCTAGTATGCCCCGTTTCAGTTATTAGTTATAAATTTCACCACCGATAATATAGAGCAGAAATTTGAACCAAGAATCTGCCACCCGTCAATCGTTTATTGCTTTTGTATTACCAGCTTTTACCCAACCTTCTTGTTGGCTGCCATCTATGCGAATTTTTTGCCAAGCTTTATCTGAACTTTGTTCCAATACAATCACTTTCCGATTAAAAGCAACTCCACCTATCCGTTGAGCATCTTTACTAGCTGACTCACGTATGCTCAAGCCTTGGGGCCAAGTAACACGGGCTTGATAGGCTCCTGGAGGTAGGTTTTCTGTTAATTCATCATCTCCTGGAGGTTTTGTTGGACTAGTTTTTGTCTTTGGGGTAACTTTCTTGGAAGCTACATTTGTAGAAGTCCCTTGATTAATTTTTTGCTTTGGCAATTTTGCTTTAACAGAGGATTTATCATTACTAAAAATCGGTTTTGTTGGCAGAATAGAGGTACGATTCATGAGATATAGGGCAGCAGCGAAACCACTACCAACTAAAATAGCGATCGCCAATAAAAAACCCAGAATATATTTAAGTATATTGGAGAACATATTTACATCTTGCTACAGATATTTGGACGCATATATAGCGCTACGCACAACCACAATAAAACCAAATATTATCACTATTGTCAGTTATCAGTTATCAGCAAACAGTCATTAGCATACTCCTTCCTACTGCAACTGGCGCTGAATACTTAAGGGACTGTGCTTCGAGGCTAAACGTGCTCTTCCAGCAGCAGCCCATTCTTGTAATTGTTGAATTTGTTCTTGAGCAGTTCTAGCTAAGGGAATAATCTGGCTAGCTGACTCAAGAATGTCATCAGTCGTAAAATCCCGATTTTGACTAAAGCCAATGTGCATAGCTTCAATCAAAGTTTGCTCAATTTCTGCTCCAGAAAAATCAGGGGTTTCGTATGCCAACCTGTCAATATCGTAGCTTTTCAAATTATGGGGACGTAGTCGGGATAAATGAACATTAAAAATTGCTTTTCTTTCTTCTTGGGTTGGCAAACCAACAAAGAAAATTTCGTCAAATCTACCTTTTCGGAGAATTTCTGGTGGCAAGGATTGAATATCATTAGCCGTCGCGACTACAAACACCGGTGAAGTTTTTTCTGCCATCCAAGTAATAAATGTACCAAACACACGGCTGGTAGTTCCAGCATCACCTTTACTACCAAGTCCAGAAAAGGCTTTATCTATTTCATCTATCCACAAAATACAAGGAGATAATGCTTCTGCTACTTGAATCATTTGTCGTGTGCGAGATTCTGATTCACCCACCAATCCAGCAAATAATCGCCCCACATCCAGCCGTAATAAAGGTAAATGCCAGTGATGGGCAATGGCTTTGGCTGTTAAAGATTTGCCTGTTCCTTGGATACCTACCAATAGTAATCCTCGGGGGTGTGGTAATCCGTACTGCCGAGCTCGCTCGCTAAAGGAACCACCGCGACGTAATAACCAATCTTTGAGATTATCCAAGCCACCAATATCGGAAATTTGTTCCGTAGCTGGATAAAAATCAAGAATTTGGGTTTGGCGGATAGTTTGGCGCTTTTCTTCTAAAACTAAATCTACATCTTCCGGCTGTAGTTCTCCATGTGCTGCAATTCCCCTGGCTAATACCCGGCGAATTCGTTCCATACTCAGCCCTTGACAAGAGCGCACCAAATCATCGAGAAACTTGTCTGACAGAGAATTACCAGTGGCTACTAACAATCTTTCTATTTCCGTCTTAATATCCTTCGCCGATGGTAAGGGAAACTCTACCACTGTCAAAACTTCAGTTAAATCATCAGGAATAGAAATTCTTGGTGAGAGCAGAACTATATTTTTGGGTTGTGATTTTAGTATTCGTGCTAAATTACGAAGTTTGCGAGCAATCCCTACATCTTCTAAAAATCGATGGTAATCCCGTAATATGAATACCGCAGGTGCGGTGGGAAGAATTTTTTCCACAAATTCCAATGCTTGGAGAGGATTCCGTTTCCCAAATGCGGCATCATTGGGATTTCCTTGATAACCATCCACAAAATCCCAGGTATATACTGAACGATTTCCCTGGTTTGCTGCTTCTTCCTTAATAGCCGTTTCTACTCGTTCTTCTTCATGGGTAGGAATATAAATTAAAGGGTAACGGGCACGCAGCAATAATCGAAATTCTTCACGGAAGTTCATAAGTAGTCATAGCGCTACGCGCAAGTAATAAGTTTACTGGTAAGCGGTTTGCTGCTTCAACAATGTCCACGCCCTAATTGCGTAGTGCTATATTATAGTATTTTCGGAAACTTGACGGCGAGCAAAACTTTTTATGTCTGATCTCGGTGTATACAGACAGAAAGTTATTTGACGTTGATATTCTGATGATTACTATCCGGGAAATTGATTTTTTAAAGCTTCTAAAGAAGCCCAACGACTATCTAATAGCTGATGGGAATTGCTACTAGTCGTTTGAATCCCAGGACAATTGGCATCACAAAGTTGCCGTTGAGGAATTTCTAAGCACATTTGCTCGTACAACCACACACTAGGCTCAAAATAACCTTGGGGTGGCAAGGTTTCAAGTAAATCATCTACACCTACTTCCCGTTCTAGGGGGAGATCTATTTCTTGTTCGCTAAGTTCTTCTAGCCAAATAATTTCTGAAGTATTTATACATAAGCGGTGATTATAGCTTTGTAAACAACGATTACAGGTACAAGTAACAATTGCTTCCGCTTTTCCAGAAACTTCTAAATAATTACCATGATGTTGTATGCGAATAATACCGCGCACTGGTGTCAAGGTTTCCAGATTAGGGAGAAACTCTTTTACCTTAATCTCCTCTGTTCGCTCAGGGGCTTTAGTTAGCTGCGGAATGTAAATTGCGTCCATAGCAATTGTGAGCCATTTTCAGAAAAATTATCTTTAGGAATAACAAAAATGCTGATTCCATATCTCTAGTCTAACTTTTATGGGATTAAATTTTATGGG
>NZ_FYBH01000377.1 GCF_900185595.1 Calothrix rhizosoleniae SC01 | reverse complement strand
GTAGTTGTCAGAAGAGGTCCCCGTAGAAGATTGATTGTAAAAGTATTTGGTTCATGTACTCCCAGAGATTGTAACTGGGGTAACAGTCGTCTAATTACCTATGGTAGAAGTATAAGAGACAGAGATCACGTTTATGGAACTACTGTATACAACAAGAGATTTGCCAGAAAATTCTTAACTTTTTACATTGGAGGTAGAGGTAGAAGAAGGATGACTGTACGCCAATTTACAAATTTTACAGATGGTAGTCGTCGGCAAAACTATTCTACTAGTGCGGTATTAGTTAAGATCTAATATCAAAGTAACTGGCTCAACTTTCCGCAAAATCTCAACCTGTTTTTCGGTGCGTTATCGCCACGATAATGCACCCATATCACATTGTAGAAATACAAATACTTTGCCCTGAAGATAAACTCATTAACGAGGGAGTAGGGAGTAGGGGCGTGAGAGTAGGGATGCCCTATACTTAAAAGTAGGGGATTTAATGTTGATGTTTCGTCTGTCGGGCTTGCGCCTCTCCACCCAAATTTTCTTAACTTTCCACGGATAAATCCGGGGGCTATGTCCTACCGGACACGCTTTGCGAACAAAACACCTGGAGTAGGGTATTTTTCCTCTTCCCCTACTCCCTACTCTCTACTTCCTACTCCCTATTTTGGTGATTGATATCATTAAATCCTAGAGCTTGGTGTAAAGTATACAACAAATCTTCCGTTGTAAATGGCTTAGATAAAATTGTTTGCACATTATCCTTAGTAATGGAATTAACTAATTCTTTAGTTTTTAATCCAGTCATAGGAATAATCTTAATTTTAGGATTGATTTTTTTTAAAGTTCTAATAGTGAGTGTGCCATCCATAACAGGCATCATCATATCTACTAATACGACTTGAATATCTTGTTGCTGCTCAACATACAAAGCTAAAGCTTCAACTCCATCACCAGCAGTAATGACTTGGTAATTATGGGCTTCTAAGGATGTTTTGATAACTTCACAAATTGCTAATTCATCATCAATAACTAGAATCAATTCTCCTTGTCCTTGATAGAGTTGTTTATCTTCTATTGGTTCCGCCTCATAATTAATTACCGCGGGTAAATAAAATGTAAATGTGCTTCCTTGCCCTAATTTAGTATCTACATTAATAAAACCACCATGACTTTTAATAATGCCCATCACCGTCGATAAACCCAGACCTGTACCTTTCCCTCTATCTTTAGTAGTAAAAAATGGATCAAAAATTTTATCTAACTGTTTGGGAGAAATTCCCTTACCCGTATCTTTTACTTTAACAACTACATAAGAACCAACATGGGCATCTAAATTCATGTGGGCATAATTTTCATCAATTAAGATGTTGTCCGCAGAAATTGTCAGAGTTCCTCCCTCTAACATAGCATCTCTGGCATTGATGCATAAATTCATTAGGACTTGATGTAATTGGGTGGCATCAGCTAAAACTGGCCAAAGCTCTGGAGAAATATCTACTATTGTTTCAATAGATTTTGGGAATGTACCTTTGATAATTTGCTCTATTTCTTGCACTAAATAATGGATCAAAATAATTGTTGTTTTTCCTTCAATACCTCTGGCAAATGACAAAATTTGTTGCACTAAGTCTGCTCCACGCTTAGCATTGGTTTCCAATATTTTGAGAATTTTCTGAGTATGTTCATCAATATTTATTAACCTTAATGGTAGCAATTGGGCAATACTTAAGATTGGAGTCAAAATATTATTCAAATCATGGGAAATTCCCCCAGCTAGAGTGCCAATACTTTCCAACCTTTGTGCTTGAAAAAGCTGAGATTCTAGTTGTTTTTTTTCAGTAATATCTCTAGCAACAGCATAGATAAGATGCTCTTCCAGAAAAGGGAAAGCTGTCCAAGATAACCACTTGTATTCACCATTTTTACAAAGATAGCGATTCTCGAAATGGATGCTTGGGTTACCGATGGCTAGTTTCTCCATTTCTACTAGGGTAGATTTTTTATCTTCTGGATGAATAAATGTGAGAAATGGTTTTGCCAAGAGTTCTTCTGGATAATAGCCAAGAGTTTTTTCAAAAGCCGGATTTAAACGCTTAAAATAGCCATCTAAGCCAGCGATACATAGAAGATCCAAAGATAATTCAAAAAATAGTTCGAGTTCTTTTTCATTTCCCATTTATACCCCTTTAATTGATATAAGTTAATGAATGGAAGATAATGGGCTGATGGTGTAAATATATATTTTTCTACTTGATAAAATTCTTTAATTTGCCACTATCTAGTCCTATGGATAGATTCAGAAACATATTATATCTATATTAAGTTTAGTATAACAAATAATCTTGACTCCATAACAAAAGTATGTAGGAACAATGATATTTACCTTAGAAAATTTGCTGTTATTTAAATAAACATTTTAAATAAATAAATATATATTTAGTTAATTAACGTCAGCATTCCCAGGATCTATTCAACTAGCTCAGAAACAATACAGTTCAAATCAAGCCTAACTGATCCATTTCGATGAAAGATTGGCATAAATGATGTATTATAGTGGGTCAAACCACTAATCATCTCAAAATAGCCCCAAAATCAGCTATAATTGCCCCAAATTCTGGCTTGTGTAGATTTAAGTCCTGAATATTATGATTAAAATCCTCCATCTTTCCGATATCCACATGGGGAGTGGCTTCTCCCACGGACGTATTAGCCCTGAGACTGGATTAAATACACGGTTAGAAGATTTTGTCAATACTTTGTCTCGATGTATTGATCGAGCCTTAGCAGACCCGGTGGATATGGTTTTATTTGGAGGAGATGCATTCCCCGATGCCACACCACCACCTTATGTACAACAAGCATTTGCCAGTCAGTTTCGTCGCCTCGTAGATGCAGGTATACCAACTGTGTTACTAGTGGGAAATCATGACCAACATTCCCAAGGGCAAGGGGGAGCAAGCCTATGTATTTACCGCACATTGGGAGTACCTGGTTTTGTAGTAGGGGATACGTTAAAAACTCACTCGATCCAAACTAATAATGGCTTAGTGCAGGTTGTTACCTTACCTTGGTTGACTCGTTCGGCATTGATGACTAAGCAGGAAACCCATAAAATGTCTTTAGCTGAAATCAATCAGCTGTTAGTCGAACGCTTACGATTGGTATTGGAAGGGGAAATTCGCCGCCTTGACCCCGATGTGCCAACTATCCTTTTAGGTCATTTGATGACGGATAATGCTTCTTTTGGAGCAGAGCGTTTTTTAGCAGTAGGTAAAGGTTTTACTCTTCCATTATCTTTGTTGACAAGACCTTGTTTTGATTATGTCGCATTAGGTCATGTCCACCGCCACCAGAATTTAAATAAAACCAACGATCCCCCAATTATTTATCCAGGAAGTATTGAACGAGTAGACTTCAGCGAAGAGAAGGAGGATAAGGGTTATGTCATCATTGAATTAGAAAAGGGTAAGGTGGAGTGGGAATTTTGTCCCCTGGCTGTACGTAGTTTTTGCACCATTGAAGTAGATATATCTCAGCAAGAAGATCCCCAAGCCGCAATTATGAAAGCGATCGCCAAGTATAATATTGAAGATGCTGTGGTGAGATTAATTTACAAAATCCGTTCTGAGCAGTTGGATTTAATTGATACTCCAGAATTGCATCAGGCTTTGAATATAGCTCATAACTATACCATTCAACCGGAATTAATTAGCCAATTAGCTAGACCCCGGATTCCAGAACTAAGTGCATGTAATAGTATCGATCCCATAGATGCCTTACAAACTTATTTAAATAATCGTCAAGATTTGCAAGATATAGCAGCTTCCATGGTAGAAGCAGCCCATGGTTTACTCGCTAACGAAAAGGAAGCCTTATTAGAACCTTGAAATTAATCTATCTTTACAATTCGTTTCATTTCTTAATCCATTTATTCCTTAATCCGTCTCATCCTTAAATCCATCTAATCCGTGTTCCAATTCTTGCAACCCCATCGCAATTTTACTATGTTTCTCTATCTGCCCCATCACCTGTTTAGCCCTAGTAATTACAACCCCTGGTAAACCTGCTAACCTTCCCGCTTCAATCCCATAGGACTTATCCGCACCCCCTGGTTGTACCTGGTGTAAAAAGATAATCTTGTCTGGTAATTCCTTCACCGTCACCTGATAATTAGCCACATTCGACAAGATACCCGCCAACTGATTCAACTCATGGTAATGGGTAGCAAAAATCGTCCGGGAGCAAATATCCGTAGCAATATATTCCGCTACCGCCCAAGCAATCGAAAGCCCATCAAAAGTTGCCGTTCCCCTACCAATTTCATCCAACAATACCAGAGATAGAGAAGTCGCATGATTGAGAATATTTGCCGTCTCATTCATTTCCACCATAAAAGTAGATTGACCAGTCGCCAAGTCATCCACCGCCCCTACCCGAGTAAAAATGCGATCGCATATCCCCAATTTTGCTGACTTAGCTGGTATAAAACTACCAATCTGCGCCATCAACTGAATTAACCCTACCTGTCTTAAATAACAACTTTTACCACTAGCATTTGGTCCAGTGAGGATAATTAAATCAGGGGTAGAGGATGAATCGTGTTTTTGCTCCACAAATGAATTTTCTGTTACATCCCCCTTGTTAACATTACCTAATTGAGTAGAATTGGGGACAAAGAAACCCGCAGGTAAGGACTGTTCCACCACTGGATGTCTGCCATCCATCACCATAATATCCCGTCCCCGGACTATTTGCGGACGACAGTAACCTTGAAACACTGCTAATTCAGCCAAACCACACAACACATCCGCCGCCGCTACCGCCCGAGATAGTTGGCGAATGACCTCTGCTTGTTTACCTACCTCTTCGCGCAACGCCACAAAAATTTCATACTCCAACTGGTTTAAATCATCCCGTGCAGACAAAATTCTTGCTTCCCTTTCCTTTAATTCTGGAGTAATGTAGCGTTCTTCATTGGTTAGGGTTTGCTTGCGGATATAGTTATCGGGAACTAGATCAGCTTTGGCACGAGAAATACTAATATAGTAACCAAAGGTTTTGTTAAATCCCACCTTTAAATTGCTAATTCCCGTCCTTTCTCGCTCATCGACTTCTAAATTAGCAATCCATTGTCTATCTGACTCCACCGTTGCCCTTCTTTCGTCCAATAAGCTGTCAATTCCCCCACAAATTAACCCCCCTTCTTTAATCTGGATTGGTGGCGACTCAACTATATAACTGCGGATTTTGCTACCTAAATCTGACAATACCGATGGCACTTTTTGCAAAGCCTTGAGAAAGGGAGAATTAGCTTCATCCACCAAATAAGCTAATTCTGGTAACTTAGATAGGGAATCTGCCAGAGCCACTAAATCTCTACCATTAGCAGTACCAGAACCGGCTCTCCCTGCAAGCCGTTCTAAGTCATAAATTTGCTTGAATAAATGCCGTAAATCTTGGCGCAAGGAAGTATTTTCCACCAATTCTTGAATTGTATCTTGCCTTGCTTGAATCCCCTGAATATCCAGTAAGGGTTGCAATAACCAGCGACGTAAAGCTCGTCCCCCCATAGCAGTACTGGTTCTATCCAATGCCCACAATAGGGAGCCATGAAAGCTACCATCGCGGATTGTTTGAGTAATTTCCAGGTTGCGACGAGTTTGATAATCTACAATCAGAAAGTCAGTAATAGTATAAGTACGTAAAGGTTGGAGGGGGACAGAAGTTTCCTTTTGGGTTTCTGATAAATATTCTAAAAGACCCCCTGCTGCCCTAACTGCCAAAGGGAGATGCTCGCAACCCAAACCTTCCAGAGAGCCTACTTGGAATTTGTGTAATAATCTTGACTTTGCTTCTCCCAAGGAAAAAGGAATTTGCGATCGCAATGCATAACAAAATGAAGCTGGTAGATATTCGGGTAATTCATCTGATTTTTCCCCAGGGCGTAAAAAGCTGCCCAAATTGGGAGCATTGGTAGGAAATAATATCTCTGCTGGCTGCAAGCGCATCAATTCTTGGGTAAGCAATTCCCAGCCATTTTCTTGGGTAGTCAAGTATTCCCCAGTAGAGATATCTGCATAGGCTAACCCCCAATTTTCCCCAGCAATTACCACAGCTGCCAAGTAGTTATTATGACTTGCTTTCAGCATTCCATCTTCCAGCAAAGTACCTGGGGTAAGAATACGGGTGACTTCCCTGCGCACCAACCTCCCCGCAGCTTCGGCAGATGTTTCTACTTGATCACAAATTACCACAGCATAGCCCTTTTGTACCAACAAAGTGGCGTGACGTTCCCAAGCGTGGTGGGGGACACCAGACATTGCTACCCGTCCTTGATCCCCCGCTTGTTTGCTAGTCAGGACAAGTTCCAATTCCTGAGCTAATATCACAGCATCTTGAAAATAGCATTCAAAAAAATCTCCTACCCGATACAGCAATATTGCATGGAGATGCTGGTGCTTAACCTCAACATAATGCTGGTACATTTGACTGAGCTTACTTACATCTACCTGTCGAGTATCGGAGATGATATTATCATTGCTATTGTTTGAGTTACTAGCAGAGGAAGACGCAGAGTAGGAAGCCGCCATAGATGCCTGGGAAAGAATGCAAGCTGACAAAATACGATGATATCGCGTTATTAGAGGTATTTGTATTCTGGTTTAAGGTTTATTTATGTTTGGATAATTTTCCTCATATTTTTTGGCTTTCCCTGGAATCAATATCTCAGATGGGAATGGACATAAGATAAGGCTCAAACTTTGAACTAATAGGAAGTGTAGAAGGTGTGGGGAGTGTGGGAAGTTGCTTTAATTTCGTGCTATTTATCTTGGAGGGGAAAGGGAACGGCATTTATATATAAAATTCTCCCAGATGCAATTATTCTGATAAATAATTAAGCGAACCACTCAGGAAAAATACAGGGTTTCATTAATGGTTTCTAGTAAAGTTATTATTTTTGATTGTGATAGCACCCTCAGCAGTATTGAAGGGATTGATGAATTAGCTCGCATCGCAGGGGATGAGGTGCGTCAACAGATTGAAGAGATGACAAATGCAGCTATGGAAGGGAAAATTCCCCTGGAAAGCGTATTTGCACGACGACTAGAAATTATTAAACCCACCCAGGAACAAGTCACCAACATTGGTGAATTATACATTCAAACAGTGGAGCCAAGTGCATTATCTGCGATCGCAACCCTGAAACAAAAGGGGTGGTTGCCCATTATTTTAAGTGCTGGTTATGTACAAGCAATTCAACCCTTAGCCCAATATCTGGGAATCGAAGCCATAGAAGCTGTACCACTATTATTTAACCCAGATGGAAGTTATCAAGATTTCGAGCGCAGTTATCCCACAACCCGCTCTGGAGGTAAACTAGAGATTGTCAACAAAATCCGTAACCAATATTCCCCTACTCTCATGGTGGCTGTGGGTGATGGTGTCAGCGATTTAGAAACCAAACCAGGAGTGAATATGTTCATCGGATTTGGACGTTATGCTGTGCGAGAAAAAGTGAAAGCACAAGCAAATTATTTCATTCAAGATTTGGCGGAAATATTATCCATAATCCCCAGTTAACAGTTCCGTAGGGGCATGGCATCCACAATCTTTTCTTTACACAAACAATCTCAACCATGCCGTGCCCTGATTTGGTGAGCCAGCAAGTAATAAGTAACAAGTATGACTCAATGACACAAAACTTTCCAGAACTAGCTGCACTATATAAAAATACCCTGCTCCAAAATGTCATCCCTTTTTGGGAACAGCATTCCATAGATTGGGAATGTGGCGGTTATTTTACTTGTTTGGATAGAAAGGGTAATGTATACGATACAGATAAATTTATTTGGCTGCAAAATCGGCAAGTATGGTTATTTTCCATGCTTTACAACCATGTAGAAAAAAGGCAAGATTGGCTGACAATTGCTGCTCATGGTGCAAACTTTCTAGCCCAACATGGACGGGATGGGGAGGGTAATTGGTATTTTGCTCTCACTCGTGATGGTAAACCCTTAGTGCAACCATACAATATCTTTTCTGACTGCTTCGCAGCTATGGCGTTTAGTCAGTATGCTTTAGCTTCTGATGAAGAATGGGCAAAAGATATAGCCTTGCAAGCTTATAACAACGTTTTACGTCGCCAATCAAACCCCAAAGGCAAATACAATAAAGCCTATCCCGGTACTCGTTCCATGAAAGCTTTGGCTGTACCCATGATTTTAGCTAATTTATCCCTAGAAATGGCGTGGCTACTGGAAAGCGACACCTTAGAGGAAGTTCTTGATGGGACAGTAAGAGAAGTAATGACAGATTTCCTGGACACAGAACGGGGGTTAATGCTAGAAAATGTTACCCCTGATGGCTCCTATCTAGACTGTTTTGCAGGACGACTGATTAATCCGGGTCATGGAATTGAAGCCATGTGGTTTATCATGGATATTGCCCAACGTCGTCATGATACTCAACTAATCAACCAAGCCATTGATGTGGTATTGAATATCCTTGATTTCGCTTGGGATAAAGAGTATGGCGGACTATATTATTTCATGGATATAGAAGGATACCCCCCCCAAGAATTGGAATGGGATCAAAAATTATGGTGGGTACATTTAGAATCTTTAGTTGCATTGGCAATGGGCTATAGGCTCACAGGTCGGGAAATATGCAGAGAGTGGTATGATAAAATGCACGAATATACTTGGTCAAACTTTGCCGATCCTGAAAATAGGGAGTGGTTTGGTTATCTCAATCGTCGAGGAGAAGTACTACTAGACCTCAAAGGTGGTAAATGGAAAGGTTGCTTTCACGTACCAAGAGCGATGTATCTTTGTTGGCAGGAGTTTGAACAATTTTCAGTTGATAGTTGATAGTTGGTAGTTGATGGTTGATAGTTGATAGTTGATAGTTGATGGTTAGTTATTTCATCTCCTCACACTTCCCACACTTCCCACACCTCCCACACTTTCCTCACTCCATCACTCCCTCACTCCCTCGCTCCTCTACAAAGGCTTATGACTAGGTATCCCTACAGCACGGGGAAATTTAACTGGTGTATTTGCTACCTTCTTCAGATATAAACAATGACGGATGCTATGGGTGAGGGGAGTCGTAAATTGTTCGATGTGTTCAATAACACCACCCAACTGTTTAACCGCACTTGCCAAAGCAGTTGTTTCATCCGTTGACCAATTTCCTCGGTAAATTATAGCTAAACCACCTTTTTCGATTAATGGTAAAGCATATTCAGCGCAAGCAGAGGCATTACCTACAGCCCTGATTAAAGCCACATCATATTGTTCTCTATACTTGTGATTTTGACCTATTTCTTCCACTCTACCAGTAATAGTGGTAACGTTATTTAATCCCAATTCTGGCAATATTTGTTGGATAAACTGCATTTTTTTCTGAGTAGAATCCAGTAATGTAATAGTGCTTTCTCTAACAGCAATAGCTACAGGAATACCCGGAAAACCTGCACCTGTACCAATATCAATCAAAGATATTTTCTTACCATTAGGACTTTGACTTGAGTCACCTAGTAATTGTGCAACTCCCCTTAAAGAATCCCATAAATGTTTTTCCCAAAATTCTTCAGGTTCAGTAATACGAGTTAAATTCAGCTTCTGGTTCCCTTGTAGGATTAATTCATACAAGTGCTGGAATTGACTTTGCTGTTGGCTGTTTGGTTGCCAATTAAGTGTTTGTTGCCATATATCCGCCATTTCTGGCAAAGAAGGCAAAATAGGATTATTCACAGATTATAAGCACAATACTGAGTCTCATTCGTGACATACTCCACACACTCCCCTAAGCCCTTCGGGCAGGCTTGCGCCAACGGTTGAGTGTGGGCTTCTCAGGGACTCCTCTATGAGGACATTAACTGAGCTTGAAAGCCGTGTGCCCCACGGTCTTGTACGGTCTCGTGTAGAAAAATTATTTTCACAGTAGGCTGCATTGCTGCATTTAATTGGGTTACACCTACATTTATGATCCTACCATAATTGGCATTTCCTCACCTACCCCTGCCCTGTCAATCCTGCGGATTGAATTAGTTCTGGGTAAATTCGTCATTGCCCAAAAATTTATTTTACACTCCCGCTTCGCTGTGAGATGTGAGGCTTCTTTTTGATCCAGCTAAATAGTATGAATTTACCTCACACTCTGTCTACTAGTTAACTCGATACTATGAATTATTAGCACAGTTTGCAGATTTTGTCACTCTTGTGCCCAAACTATTCAACACTCCAAGAGACTGGCGCGTAAATTACTTATTACTTATT
>NZ_FYBH01000374.1 GCF_900185595.1 Calothrix rhizosoleniae SC01 | reverse complement strand
TGGTGTTTTTACCTCAGGACATGTCCCCCCGAACGCTTTGGAAGAGTTAATCAGAATTACAAATCCAGGAGGTTTACTCCTAGTCAGTACTAGAAAAAGCTACTACGACAACAGTGATTTTTCCATTGTTTGTGATCGCTTGCAAGAAGAAGGCAGAGTTAAGCTAATTCACTCGGTAATTGATGGTCCTTATATTGCAGAAGAAGGGGCACATTACTGGGCTTTTGAAGTTTGTTGACCGAAAATAATGGGATACAAGCCTCGTCCTTCAAGGACGACTTTTCTAAAGATTCTGGTAGAATAAAAGGAAGTCGCCATAGGGCATTGAGAGACTCTAAACGGACATGGAGGGAAGGTAGGACTGCTTTGGCAGCACATTCCAGCGAAGTGTCAAGGAATCCTCACTCCTTTAGGACGAGGAGGTATGTCAAAAACTTGATTTTTATCGCTAATTAGAATTTTGAGGTTGCATAGTTGTGGGATGATAATCAAATCTGCATAAGCTGAAACTACTAATAAATCGGGTAAATTTTTCCGAATACATTAAAATCATCCCTCAATTTTGCAACACCTCAAACAGGAGCATTTAAGGCAAGTTTTCATGAATGATTATCAAATAATTGCACAACAAGCAAAACACGAGAAGGAACTCTCAAAATCTGATCGCTTCGCTAAGATTTCTGAACGAGAAGATAAATCCGCTCTCCCCGATTCAGTTTGGCAACCTCTTTTGGCTAATTCCTATTTACAAAGTTGGAATGGGATAGCTCTAAACAAGGGAGTTACTGAAATTGGGATTTATCCCATGCTTTTATCTGAACTACAACCAAAAACAATTATCGAAATCGGAGCATTTACAGGTGGTAGTGCAATTTGGTTAACTGACTGCTTGGAAATATTCAAAATAGAAGGAACTGTATATTCTGTTGATATTGATCTTTCCATGCTTGATGAAAAAGCTAAAAGCGATTCGCGGGTAAATTTTGTCAAAGGAGATGGTAACAACCTGGGAGAAGTCCTACCTGCAGAAAAGCTTTCTCAACTGCCTCACCCTTGGCTGATTATACAGGACACCGCCATGGTTGATGTTACAGGGTTACTTGAATATTTTCACAACAATGGGTTAAAAAGTGGAGATTATTTAATTATAGAAGATACCAACAAATGGGTCTGGGATTCTTGGGGAGGAGGATGGGAAAATCAAGAGGAAATGGAAAATGGTAGACAGAAAATGGCTAAGTTAAGAAATTGGTTAATGAACCATGAAGATGAATATTTGGTGGATACATACTATTTAGATATATATGGTTATAACGGCTCAAAGAATTGGAATTCTGTGTTGAAAAAAGTTTAAACCACAAGTAAATATTGATGGCAGACTATACACTTTATTGGAACTCCATGACTTCATCATTTGCGCCTCATGCAATTCTTGAAGAAATTGGCGTGGATTATGAATTAAGATGGGTGGATTTTAAGGGAAAAGAACAAAAATCCGAAAGCTTCCTCAAAATAAATCCTAATGGTCTCATACCAGTGTTGCTGCTAAAAGACGGAAGTCTCATGTACGAATCGGCTGGTATGGTTATGTATCTAGCAGATCGCTATCCATCATCAGGTTTGGCTCCAGCAGTCTCTGATCCAGATCGCCATCTTTATAACCAGTGGCTCTTCTATATACCTATTAATATTTATCAGACTTACGATCGGTGGTACAACAGCGAGCTATACTCCACCAATCCGGCTGATAAACTGAGAATTAGGGATTGTGCCGTGCAAGATATACAAAAATATTGGCAAATCATTGATGATGCTCTGCAAGATCGAACTTGGCTAATAGGTGATCGCTTTAGTGCTTGCGATATTTATATGTTGATGCTCAAGCACTGGCATGCTCCTCGTCAATATGAAATCCCCAACTTACCGTCATTATTTTATGATGATTTCTTTGAGCAATTCCCAAACATTAGCCGCCTAGCAGCCAAAGTTGCCGAACGCCCAGTAGTGCAAAAAATCATGAAGCTTTACCCAATTGAAGATTTAATTGGATTGTATGAGAGATTAGCAAAGGACGGGTAGAATGGCTCAAAGAATTGGAATTCTGTAAATATTGATGGCAACTTATACACTATATTGGAACTCTCTTACTTCATCATTTGCTCCACATATAGTTCTGGAAGAAATAGGAGTAGATTATGAATTAAGATGGGTAGATTTCAAGGGAAAAGAACATAAGTCCAAAAGTTTCCTCAACATCAATCCCAATGGCTTCCTACCAGTATTGTTTTTAGAAGACGGAAGCCCGATGTACGAATCGGCAGGGATAGTTATGTATCTGGCAGACCACTATCCATCTTCTGGTTTGGCTCCAGCAGTTTCCGATCCAGATCGCTATCTCTATAACCAATGGATATTCTACATACCCATTCATATTTACCAGACTTATGGTCGTTGCTACAATAGCAAGCTATTCTCGACCAATCCTGGTGATAAAGCGGGAATTAGAGATTGTGGTGCGCAAGATTTACAAAAATATTGGAAAGTCATTGATGATGCTCTGCAAGATCGAGCTTGGCTAATTGGCGATCGCTTTAGTGCTTGCGATATTTATATGTTTATGATGACACGGTGGCATATTCCTCGCCAATGTGAAATTCCTAACTTATTGTCAGTATTCTATGATGATTTTTTTGAGCAATTCCCCAATATTACCCGCATAGCAGCCAAAGTTGCGGAACGTCCAGCAGTACAAAAAGTGATGAAGTTTTACCCAATTGAAGATCTAATTGGTTTTTATGAGAGGGTCGCCAAAAACTGTGTTCTAGAGCCATCCTAATCTGATTTCTGAACAATATTTTTGAGGCAATTAATAGCAGAAAGTCAGTGAAAAAAATTCTATTTATCTTCCACCAACCTACTACTAATCCCGGTCCAGTCGCCAAGCTTTTACGTCAACGGGGTTATGAGCTTGATATTCGAGTCACAGGTGAGGGAGATCCACTTCCCCCAACCATGGATGAACACGTAGCCGCGATCAGTTTTGGTGGTCGAATGAGTGCTAATGACAGCGAAAATTTACCATTTATTCGTCAGGAACTGGATTGGATTTCCACAGTTCTGATTTCGGGTAAGCCCTTCTTTGGTATTTGTCTTGGTGCTCAATTATTGGCGCGAGTATTAGGGGCAAAAGTGGTAAAACATTCTCTTGATATCAGGGAAATAGGATATCATCCAGTTACACCTACTTCAGTTGGAAGTAAGTATTTTGACTCTGATTTATCTTTCTATCATTGGAATTCCGAGGGTTTTGAAATTCCCTCAGGTGCGATAAAATTGGCATCTGGCGATCTGTTTGAAAACCAGGCATTTTCTTATGGTAAAAATGTTTATGGTGTACAATTTCATCCGGAGATGGCTCTAGAGACATTGAGCGGATGGATAGATATAACAGACCCAGAAACAGAAAAGCTATTGATGTCACCAGGAGGTCAATTGTGGGCAGAGCAAATGCAAAACCATTTGAATTATGCTCCATTGGTGGAAGATTGGCTGGATAATTTTTTTTCTATTTGGTTAGAAGAAGAAAGTGAAGAAAGTTCTGTAGCTTTTAACAAGTCAAAAATATGAAAATCTCCCGAATTACTGTCTATCAAAAAACTTTACCCCTAGAGCATCCCTACCGACTATCAGGTGGTCGGTTATATTTTGACAAACTGGATTCCACAATAGTTGCGATCGATACAGATGAAGGAATCCGAGGCTGGGGAGAAGGGTGTCCTTGGGGTTCGACTTATTTACCAGCCTTTGCACGGGGTGTCAGGGCTGGGATCGAGGAGTTAGCACCACAACTACTGGGACTCGATCCCAGACGGACAGATTTTATCTATCGGACTATGGATATTGCTTTACCTGGTCATCCATACATTAAATCAGCTTTAGACATGGCTTGTTGGGATATTTTGGGTAAAGCAACCGGGCTACCGCTTTGTGAGCTATTTGGTGGTCGTTTAGATGAACCAGTAATCATCCAAAATTCCGTCCCCACCGGTACTCCAGAAGAAATGATTGAGTCGATCAAAAGGGGTCAAGAAAAGGGCTACACCATCCATACCTGTAAAATTGGAGCTAATGTTGGCCTGGATATTGAGAGAATCAAAGCAGTGAGTTCTTATTTACCAGCAAGTGAAAGTGCAACCTTCGATGTGAATCGAGCCTGGTTGGTGGATGAAGCCATGAGAGTGATGAACGCAGTCACCGATTATGTTACTTATTTTGAACAACCCTGTGAAACCTATGAGGAGTGTCTACAAGTACGTAAAGTTACTTCTCATCCCATTATTCTAGATGAATGTATTCAACGCTACGGCGATATTGTCCGCGCTCAAAGTGACCATGCTTGTGAGGCTATTGGGCTGAAGGTTGGTAGGGTAGGCGGATTAACCAAAGCTAAACGCATCCGAGATTTTTGTGTGGAAACAGGTATCCGCATGAATATTGAAGAAACTGGAGGTAGTGTGATTGCAGATACGGGAGCTGTACATCTTGCCCAAACAACCCCACAAACCCATTTGCGAGCAACTTGGTTATGCCATGATATGCTGACTATTGATACCGCTAAGGGTGGGGCACGCAATCAAGGAGGTAAGACCTATGCTCCCGAAGCCCCTGGACTTGGTGTAGAGCCAGATATGGATATTTTAGGTGAAGCGATCGCTGTGTATAAATAACAAAAAGTGTTAAGGTGTGTTAGCTAAATATTAAGTAAGTAGGCACAATAAAACCAAACTATGTGAAGAGAAGTAAATAAGGCTAAAACCCTTTTCCCCCTGCCCCCTGCTCCCTGCCCCCTGCCTTATCCAAACAATAATTTTTTACGCCTACCTACTTAGTTCCCCCTTGATGATTAATTGCAATAAACAATGAAAGAATGGTTAATTCCCACTTTAGGAGCGGTTATTTGTTGGGCTGGTTGGGCTTTTTTACCTAAAATAGCAATGCAGTATCTGGAACCTAAAAGTGTTTTAATCTACGAAGTCTTAGGGGGACTAACTATTGGCTTATTCATCTTAGCTAGTCTCAATTATCAATTAGAGATAGAGCTCAAGGGTATTAGTCTTGCTTTTGCTAGTGGTGCTTTAAATATTTTAGGAGTACTTTTTTATCTCCAGGCGATCGCTAAAGGGAAAGTTGCTCTAGTTTCCACTATTTCAGCCCTTTATCCATTATTAGTGATAATTTTAGCCTTGTTTCTGTTACAAGAATCCTTAAGCTTAAAACAATTTTTCGGTTTAAGCCTTGGTTTATTCAGTATCATCTTATTAGTAACTTAATTTGAATGAATAATTATGGTTATTCGGTATCTAGCTTGCTAAATTAATAAGATAATTTTCCAAACATTTAAATAAATTCAATGATGAATTGAATAATTAATAAACTATTAAATTTACCTAAATTAGTAATTGAATTAATTGTACAAGAAGGATTAATCTTTTTTTTATGATTAAATAGAAAATAAACATGAGTTGTCAAACATATATAACTAATAAATTAAAGTATTGTAGTGTCTATGAACTAAACATTCAGGATAAATCACATCTGGCAAAAAATAGCTTGGCATAATTTATTTTACAAAAAGTTGTTTCAGGTAAATTTCGCAAGTGGAAAGTGAATGAAAATCACAAACAAGAAATTTTCCAAGCCATTTTACATAATATTAACAATGGGCAACCTATTAAATTCACTTTTTGGTTTGGAGGCTATAAATTATATAGCCTTTTCCCATTCCCTGAGGTAGATTGGGCGGATTTTTTTGCTATTTCTTATTATTGTCAATATATTTCTCCAATCTTGTTAGTATATCCACCAGGGGTAGACTTTACTTTTATGCTCGATAGCAAAATATTAACAAAAATAAATAATATTTCTCTAGACGAAATCAATATTTACCAAAATTCCTTTCAAAAACTTCTTAAGGAATTTTCAGTATTTTTTCCGAAAAACCTCAAGTTGAATGTACAAAAATCATCCGATTTGTATAGTGATAGTGAATTTGAAGAAAAATTTCAAGAAAGTTTTGAGAAGGAAGTAAAAAACTATGAAAATTTAGACAAAAAAAGTAAAGAAGCATTATTGCGGTCTTCAGAAAAGAATATAAAATTTAATGGTGTTCAAAATCTTACTTATTTACAAGAAGCAGAAAAAAAAGCTAATATTAAATGGGCAGCGATCGCCCATGAAGCGTACTGCAATATGAGTAAATTACACGAATTCGTTTCAGGAAAACAGAAAGAAAAAATTTACTTAAATACAGTTCCCTATAGAAATGCAATAGCTATTGGTTCAACGAAAAATTCTGTAACAACTTTTTGGACTGGTGTTGGTATTTTAGAAGAAATAGAAATCGGAAAATATAAAGATTGGATAGTAAATCCGAGTCAACTGACTGAACTTCTAAAATATGGTTATGCAGAAGAAAATCTAGATTTTTTTTCTGAGAAAAGCTTGAGGAACCTGAAAAAAATAAAAATAACCAACCGTGATTTTTTCCTTCATATAGGACGTTACTGATATTAAAAAAATTGCCTGAATAACTTATAATTAATATTACCAATTTGAATAAGGAAGTAATAGTAAATTATGACTCAACACAAAATTGCCTACATCAGTACAGATGCTATGGGCAAATAAAATATCTACAAACTGCTATAGCATGGGTATGAAGCCCAAGTTCATGATAAGTATCCAGAAACAGCAAAAACATTCATTGCCAAAGGGACAATTTGTAAAGATACTCCCAAGGAATGCCCTATTATCAGAAACTTTTTGCTACCATATTAGTCCCTTATTCTCTCTTAGAGGTTGTTTCAATAGTCCAAGAAGGGATCATTTTACCCTTCTAATTGGGCTTAACGGTAACGATAAATCAAGGCTTTAGCACTGTACTGAGATGTTTCACTGTGTTAATCATAAAGTCAAACAACCCTGTTAAAATATCCTCTTAGCAAGAATTTTATAGCTGTTATTTTTTCAAAGTTATTGAAGAAGCTTAAAACAATTTTTCGGTTTGGGCTTTGGTTTATTGAGTATAATTTTATTAGTAACTTAATTTTATGAATAAATATCAGCCCTAAACTCATGAAGAATCTCCCAACAATCGCTTACATTGGTACAGGCTCAATGGGAAAGCCCATGATTTTTAAACTTCTAAGATTGGGTTACACAGTACAGGTTTATGATAAATACCCAGAAGCGGCTAAAACTGTAATTGCAGCAGGGGCAGTTTGGTATGATAGCCCGAAAGAAGTTGCGAAAAATGCGGATATTGTTGTGACAAATCTTCCTTTACCCCATCATGTGACGGAAAATATATTAGGGGAAAATGGAGCTTTAGCTGGAATGAAACCCGGATCTACTTGGATTGATTTTTCCACCACGGATTATCATAATACCCAGAATATTGCCAGTGAAGCCAAGAAAAAAGGGGTTTATAGCCTAGAATCTCCAGTTAGTAATTTATCTCATATGGGGGTAGATTTTGCCAATATTAGTTTTTATGTGAGTGGAGACAAAGAAGGTTTTGACATGAGTGAGCAAGCCCTAAATGATATGGGCAAAATCTCCTTCTTTGTCAGTAAAAAAATTGGCGAAGCACAAACAGTTAAGTTGCTAACTAATTTACTGTTTTACACAGCTATGGTGGTGTTAGGGGAAGTCCTAGTTATTGCTAAAACTAATAGAATTCCCCTAGATTGGATGTGGAATTTTATCAAAGCATCAACAGGCAATAGTTTTGTCTCAGAACAAGTTACTCCATTTATATTTGACGGTAGTTATGACTATTCTTGTTCTTTAGAAATTACTGTTAAGGATACTGATTTAACAGTAAAATTAGCTGATGAATTAAATGTGCCTTTGCCCTTGGGGAGAATCATTGAAGCCAGATATCGGCAAGCAGGAGAGAAATATAAACCCCTTGATAACCACGTTATGGTGACCAAATTAATTGAAGAAGAGAATAATTTTGAGTTAAGAGTACCTGGGTTTGTAGCACCTTCTCCCTATGGGCTGAATCGTAGCTATGTCCATTCTGATGAATTGGTGACAGATGGTTTTGGGAGGATTAAACCTAAACCCTATCAATTAACCTATGAGCGACCCCAGCAGAAGTTAGAGGGAAATTTAGAAGAAATCGCTCAAGCTCTGACTGATTTTATGGAATATACAAATTACCTAATTTTACAGGAATCCTATATGTTAGGTAAAAATATGGGATTAAGTCGAGATTTATTAGTAGATGTAATCCGATGGAGTTGTGGAACTAGTTGGGTGTTTGACAACGAAGATTCATTTCAGCCAGATAGCAGTATTGTCAGTAAAATCAAAAAATATGATTTTGGCAGTAAGGCGAAAATTCCGACGATTACTAAAATGATTTCACTGCTAGAGAGTCAATAAATAGCTGGAAATTCTATACTATTAGAATAATTCAGCTATGGTGAGTGTAGAGAGAGGAAAAAATCAGATGGAGCATCTACCAATTATATCTTTATCCGAGTTAGCTAAAGAGGATTTGGATAATCAAGAAATCAAGAAATTATATAATGCCTGCTATGAATGTGGTTTTTTCTATTTAAAAGATCACGGAGTTTCTACATCGGCGATTGAGCAAACCATTGATGCATCGAAGAATTTCTTTCATCTGCCAGAATCTATTAAGGGCAATTACGGGCATGATATGCAAAAAGTTTATCCTCCAACATCCAGAGGTTATGTGCCTTTGCATGGGGAATATTTGCACGAAGAAATTGGATTTGATCCCAAAGAAGTTTTCGATTTAGGGTTAGATAAACCATTATCAGATAAACCCTTTACTGGCCCCAATATTCTGCCAGATGACACAGTCGCTCCAGGTTTTGCTACATCTCATTACAATTTACAGCAAGAAATAATCACAAAAGTTGTTCCTAAGTTATTAAGGGCAATTGCCTTAGCTTTAGGCTTAGAAGCAACCTGGTTTGATCAATATTTTAATGACCTAATTTTAATCCATCGCACGATTTACTACCCAGAAAATGGTGGTAAAGCTGGTAAACATACAGATAATGGAATTTTTACCGTTTTAATTCAAGAACAACTTCCCCACCCTTCCCTGAGGGTTCATACCAAAGATAGCTGGATTGATGTTCCCTGTTTGGAAAATACCTTTATCATCAATTTAGGGGATATGTTACAAATGTGGACTAACGGTTTATTTGTCAGTACACCCCATGAAGTTATTCATGAATTGTCTGCTAGCCGGATATCAATACCTTTTTTTATCTATCCTAATATTGATACTATCATTGAACCTTTTGGAAAGACTGGAAAAATAAGTTCACAGGAAGTTATGTTGAAAAACTTTGAATCTATCTGGGTAACTCATAAAGGAGCGGGTAGAGCTCAAGAATTGAAATAGCTTGGATACTCAAAAATAAATAAACAATTCCCAAGGAAGTACGGGAGAACATCAAAGATGGGATAAAGATAACCCCTAATTTTTTCAATAGATAGGTCTTATTGCAAATAAGAGACCTATTTTTTTGTTCACACAAAATAGTTAAAGCTTTGTATAATAAGGGTTTTCAGACTATTTAGTCATTCCTTTAAGTATATGTTACCAAGTCTGTAGTAATATATTAACGTTCCGTGCCTATTAATTAGGAATGAAAGCTAATCTAATCACAAGTGGTCATAATCAAAGTTGGAATGCTATTTTGCTTGCAAGCAGAAGGCAAAATCAAGTTGATGCACTTGGTGATGGATGCTCCTTAGATTGCAGAATCAGGGGTACATTACCGGATTTTTGCAGTTTGATAACAAACTTTGTCTTTGTCGTCAATTAGAAGTTCTGAGCATGGAAATGCTCCTGTACTCCTAACATAAGGCTTTATGACTCTGATTCACCAGAATCTTAGTTAAAACCGGGACTAAAAAAGTTAGAAGGGTTCTCTCAAAAAACAATGAACACAGACGATAAAGTACAATTAGTATATAGTTCGCAGAATAATCAGGAATTAAGCCAAAATTATGATCTGTGGGCAAAGAATTATGACCAAGATTTAGAAGATGAATTTGGCTATTTTGCTCCTCAGCCCACGGTAGAGGTACTAGTAAAGTACTTGCCTAAATCTGCCAAAATTTTGGATGCTGGCGCAGGTACAGGCTTAGTAGGACAGCTTCTGCAACAGCGTGGTTATGATGACCTAGAGGGAATGGATTTATCCCCAGGAATGCTAGAGATAGCCCGTAAACAGAATATTTACAAGGCTCTTTACGAGATGGCGTTAGGAGAGCCTCTAGACTTTGCCACTGACTACTTTGATGCTATTGTTAGCGTTGGGACATTTACTTATAACCATGCTCCCAGCAACTCTTTTGATGAACTACTCCGGATTACGAAACCGGGTGGATACATAATTTTTACTTTACGTCTTGACTTCTATGAAGACAGTGATTTCAATGATAAAATGTCTGCATTAGAGGAGTCTGGTCAATGGAAACTGGTGGAAATCACAGAAGCATTTCCATGTTTAGCTAAAAGTGAACCCGATGTCTATGCAAAAATCTGGGCATATCAGACTTGCTAGTTCTATATAATTAATCATTACAGGTAATCATTATGACACAATTAATGAACGCCGTTGTTCTTACAGGACATGGGGGACCAGAAAAACTAATTTATACCCAGGTTCCACAACCCAGACCCCAGAAAGGGGAAGTATTAATTCAGGTGGGAGCTTGTTCTATAAACAATGCAGATTTGAACATCCGAACTGGTTGGTATGCAGCAGAGTCTGGGTTTCAAGAAATCCTGCAAGATACTAAAAATAATGATGAGAAAACAGCTACTTGGAACCAAAGTGGGATTAAATTTCCTCTGATTCAAGGTTCCGATATAGTGGGAAAAGTTATCGCCATCGGTGAAGATGTCAACCCAGAAATACTTAATCAACGGGTAATTGTTGACCCTTGGATTCGTGCGGATACATTAGCAGCATATGAATATATTGGTAGTGAGTTTGATGGAGGCTATGCTGAATACGCTGTAGTGCCTACTACTAATATTTACCCAATTAATTCGCCCTTGTCGGATGTAGAGTTATCAACTTTACCATGTTCTTATGCGACAGCAGAAAATATGTTGACCAAGGGCAGAATTTCCGCAGAAGATGTAGTGTTAATCATGGGAGCTTCTGGTGGTGTAGGTAGTGCAGCAATCCAGTTATGCAAAATTCGGGGAGCAAAAGTGATTGCGATTGTTGGAGCCAACAAAGAGGATTTGGCTCAGGAATTGGGGGCTGACTACGTTTATCGCCGAGATGAGCAATTAGCTGCTAATTTGGCGAACCATGAATTTACTGTGAGCTTAGATGTTGCGGGGGGAGAATATTTTAATCTTGCTTTCAAAAGCCTTTGTGTCGGAGGAAGGTATGTGAGTTGTGGAGCGATCGCCGGTCCAATGGTCTCCTTAGATTTACGAGATTTAATCTACAAAGACACAGAGATGATTGGAGCCACCCGCCTTGCACCAGAAGTGTTTCAGCAATTGATGGGATATATTGAACAGGGCTTATTGAAGCCTCCAGTCGCGAAAATTTTTCCCTTGAGTCAAATCAAAGAGGCTCAGAAGTTTTTTCAATCCAAAAGCTTTTTTGGCAAGGTTGTAATTACGCCATGTTGAGATGTATGGCTCTGGAGAAAGTTACATATAGTCTAAAAGTAGCCATACTTAGTTAAAGGAATCAAAAATAATGACACAGTTAATCAATGCTGTTCTTCTTACTGGACGTGGGGGACCAGAAAAATTAGTCTATACCCAAATTCCCCAACCCACACCCCAGAAGGGAGAAGTATTAATTAAAGTAGGAGCTTGTTCTGTTAATAATACAGATATCAATACCCGTACAGCATGGTACACTGCAAAGTCAGGGTTTCAAGAACTTCTCCAAGACGCGAGGCAAAATGAAGAGGAAAAATCTACAAACTCACTTCACAAAGGTGTAGAATTTCCCATAGAATTTCCCAGAGTCCAAGGTGCAGATATTGTTGGTCAAGTTGTGGAAGTAGGTGCGGATGTTGAGCCTAAACTTCTCAACCAAAGAGTGATTGTTAGTCCATGGGTTAAGGCAGAAAGCCTGGACAAATATCGATTTGTTGGTAGTGAATTAGATGGTGGTTTTAGTGAATATGCCGCTATTCCTGCGAGTATTGTTTACCCAATTAATTCGCCTTTGTCGGATGTAGAGTTAGCAACTTTACCTTGTTCCTATGGTACGGCAGAAAATATGTTGACCAAGGGAAGAGTTGCGGCAAATGATGTAGTGTTAATTATAGGAGCTTCTGGTGGTGTAGGCAGTGCAGCAATCCAGTTATGCAAAATTCGTGGAGCAAAAGTGATTGCAGTTGTGGGAGCCAACAAAGAGAATTTGGCTAAGGAATTGGGAGCGGACTACGTTTATACCCGAGATGAGCAATTAGCTGCCAATTTGGCGAACCATGAAATTACTGTCAGCTTAGATGTTGTGGTAGGAGAATATTTTAATCTTGCTTTCAAAAGCCTTTGTGTCGGAGGAAGGTATGTAAGTTGTGGAGCGATCGGCGGTCCAATAGTTTCTTTAGATTTACGAGATTTAATCTACAAAGATACAGAGATGATTGGAGCGACCCGTTTTGAGCCAGAAGTGTTTCAGCAATTGGTGGGATATATTGAAAAAGGTTTATTGAAGCCTCCAGTCGCGAAAGTTTTTCCCTTGAGTCAAATCAAAGAGGCTCAGAAGTTTTTTCAATCCAAAAGCTTTTTTGGCAAGGTTGTAATTACGCCTGGAGAAAGCACATAGGGATTTATCTAGAATATTTCTTGACTCACCCTATACCCCCACACCAACGCTGACCAAAAAACTTTTCTACCAGTCTCCCAAACCAGGTTCCCCGGCTTCTGCAAACTCATAGTAAGTACGTATAACTGGCTTATTTACCTCAATTAAGGCTGCGAGGTCAATTGTTGTTGCGGAAACTACCACCGCGGGTTATCCCGATATACCAGATTAAAATTGTCAATAACCCACCGCTAATCGGAGTACTAATGTCGTGGGAGTATCCAGGAGGGAAGACAGGTTTTGACAGGTCTCAAAAAAAGCCCCATTTCAGCCACCCTTATTGATATAAATTACTAATTACCTCCCATCTTAAAAAGCTATAACTGTTACCCAGTAAAAGTTTCCGCCATTTTGACGGGACCCCCTAGGTTTTTGCCCTCACTTCCACCCGTCAAACATCAAACCACTGTAAAACTAGTATAAACCACAAGCTCCCTGATTAATTTCTACCTCGTACCAATCTTTATTCCACCACCACAATTTCAATGGGATTTACCATTTTTTGACCGAAAAAGAAAAGGATACAAGCCCCCAAATTTATTTGTGGAAAAATTAGAAATAATTGTGCTGCGATGCATAAGCACAAGGTTCAATAATTCCTTTCTTGATGCAGTGCTGCATCGCTATTTCAAGCCCTCCGCAGTCGCTCATGGGGGAGACCAACGCCAGTCGTCTGCGACGGGAAACCCCTACGAGTTGCGCCACTTGCTTTATGCCGGGAAACCCGTCCACCGCAATGGCTTACCGTCTACAACGCTGGCTCCCCAAGACCGCGCTGCTCTCTACATTCATGTATGGGGTTTCTCCCCTGCTCCCTGCTCCCTGATCCCCTGCTTCTTCCTGACTCCTGAAGAAGAATCCTATCTTTCCTGAATCAGCTGTAACAACTCCTGAGTGGATATCTTGCCACTAACATCAGCACCTTCCAACAAACTATCTGCCAAATCTCGCTTGTGACCATGCAAATCCACAATCTTATCTTCAATAGTGCCCTTTGCTACCAACCGATAAATAGTCACCGGGCGTTGCTGTCCAATACGATGGGCGCGGTCTGAAGCTTGATCTTCCACCGCCGGATTCCACCAAGGATCCATATGAATCACATAATCAGCAGCAGTTAAATTTAGACCAGTACCCCCTGCCTTTAAACTAATTAAAAATACATCCCCTTCTCCAGCTTGAAAGGCATCCACCCGCTTTTTCCGTTCTCCCGCCGGCGTACTGCCATCTAAATATTGATATTTAATACTTTGCTCATCCAATAAATTACGTATAATATGCAAATGGTCAACGAACTGACTAAATACCAAAGCCTTGTGGCGATTGTCCAGCAATTCATCCAGCACCTCACCAAATAATTGTAACTTGGCACTGGGAAGTGGAGCTTCGGGCATGACCAACTTAGAATTACAACAAGCACGGCGCAGTTTCATGATTTCTGCTAACACCTGCAAGTGTTTCTGTCCCGCAGTTGCTTCACTATCAGCTAGTTTGGTAATTGCGTGTTGGCGTAATGCTTCATACATTGCCATTTCTTCTCGACTTAATTCCACATGTAAGAGAATTTCAGTACGGGAGGGTAATTCAGACAACACCTGAGTTTTAGTGCGCCGTAGCAGGAAGGGTTGAATCAGTTTCTTCAATCGCTGACGAGCTTGTTTATCTTGTAATTTCTCAATTGGTACAGCAAAGCGTTGATTGAAACTTTCCAAGGAACCCAATAATCCTGGATTAATAAACCGGAATAAGTTCCATAATTCTCCCAGGTGATTTTCAACGGGAGTTCCCGTGGTAATTAACTTAAACTCTCCTTGGAGGTTCATTGCGGCTTGGGAACGCTTGGTAGTAATATTTTTAATCGCCTGTGCTTCATCCAAGACAATGGTTTGCCATTTCACCTGAGACAACATCTCAGCCACTTCTTCTTGTTGCAACAAACCATAGCTGCATACCAACATATCAAAGGGTTGCAACTCATCCAACAATTTTTGTCGATTTCCACTACCAAATTGTATTGGATTTATGGTTGGTGCAAACTTCTCTACCTCACTTACCCAATTCATGCATACTGAAGTTGGAGCAATAATTAATGTTGATCCCTGGGGTGCTCGTTGCAAGATTACAGCCAATGCTTGCAGAGTTTTTCCCAGCCCCATTTGGTCTGCTAAACAGGCTCCTACGCCCCAGTATGCCAGACGGGATAACCAATTAAAACCCTCTATTTGGTAATCCCGTAGTTCCGCTTGCAGGGTAGAAGGAAGTTCTGGTTGCAAGTTCTGCATTTCTTGCAAACGCTGGATATGTGCTTTCCAATGCTTATCTGCTTGTAATTTCCCCACATCGTTAACTAAATCTTCCACAGCTAACACTGCTAGGGGATGAAAACCCATTCCCTTCCCATTCCTTCCCGTAAATGCCCGCAATTCATCTAAACGCTGGCGAAATTCCTCAGTTAATGCCAAAAATTGACCATCCTTTAGGGGAACAAAACGACTGGGACTTTGCCCCAATAATTCCAGTAATTGCTGCATATCCAGCACCAGACTATCATCTAGTTTCAACTTGCCATCAACAGCAAACCAGTCCCGTTGACGCTTAATTTGCATATGAAAATTATTCCAGTCAGCTCTGTGACTGACTCGCATTTTTTCCCCTTCCGGCCATTCTACTACTACCTGATCTCCTAATTCTTGTAGTTCTAACAGAAATTCCAAACAATCTTCTGGTTCTTCAACTAGCCATTCCCCATCCTGTGACTCAATCAGATTTAAAGTCGGACAAGCTGCAACCACTTCATTCGCAAGTTGCTTCTCTTGTTGGAGATTGCGTGTCGTTTGCAAGCGTTTCCCATCAATTTCTGCAATTACCGTTGCACCCCCCGTACCCGGACGATAATAGGAACCACCATTCGCAAAGGGACAGCATAGCAAAGCCACCTTTAATCCCGCACCGGCAGGTAAGAGATGAATATGGGGTATACTCTGTGCTGGTACTGATTCAGCATTTTCCAAGCCACCACCAATATCGGAATGGACGGTGACAATTTCAGATACCGTATTAATGGCTGCTAATACCTGCTCTTGGGCAGTAGCTGGTACTTCTAGTCGGTTATTCTTCCCAATAATGTCTGCAATTCGGCGATGCTCCTTATTAATCTCAATTACCTTGATTCTGGTGGGAGTTTCTTTAACGGCAATAATATCTTGATTCGCTTCTATTTTCGGGTCAAATTTCAAAGTTAAGCGACCCTTTTTATCCTTTTTGACAATTAATTCTGGTTCTCCTTTGACAATTTCCACGGGTATAGTTGGAGCATCTTCCCAGAAGACAAAAGGATGTCCAATTAAGGCAGAAATACCCTTTTCGTTGATAGTGTACTCAGCTTTTCCGTAATAACCGTAATTATAGGAAGTAAAAGTTTCAATACATCCACATACCCGAATATCCTGGGGTGTGAGATAATCAAATTCACCCAGGCTACTATGCAAACGCTTTAAGGCAATAGGACGACCTTTACTCCAAGCACCCTTAGCATTAAGTTTTTGCTCTCGCGGTTGTAAGATACATTTGCTGGGATAGAAAGTAATAAACCAAGCTAAACGCTGTTCAGATTTGTTTTGTGAGGCGGCTTGCGGTTGCTTTTGGATATTTACCAGGGCGTTTAAGCACAACTCCCAAGTTTCCTGGGATTGAATCAAGTCTACTATACTATTAACACTAATCTCTGACCGTAATATTTCTGCTTGGGTATCATAACCGCCACGGGGTTTGAGTCGGCACAGGAGTTCTGCGGTTTCCATTGCCAACCAGTGATAACCGGATGTCATTGCTTGATGATAAAATGGTTCTAGTATCTTGGGTAAGCGTTTTTTCGCCTTGTTTACATCCACCCAGTAGAGACAGAGGGCACTAAATAGGGTTGCTAAACTATGATGCTGCGCCAAGAGAGGAATCTGGGCACTAGTAATAAATTCTTTCTGGGCAATATCTCCCTGTTGGACTTGGAGTAATATTTTTAACTGTCCATAGATAGACTTCAGCCAATGGTCTGATTGACGAGAAATCAAACTAGCGTAATCTTCTGCTTCCCGGAGGCGATTGGGCGAACCATCCTTTAATAAAGCAAGGATAAAAAATAAGCCGCCTATAGTGTTGAAATATACCTTTTGTTTCCCCTTAGCTTTTCTGAGGTATTTGAGTGCTGTAGTGTAATGCTCGATGGCTTTGTCATTCTCTCCCCGTAGAAAGTGCAACCACCCCCAGAACACAGCAGCATTATCTTGAAAATTCTGGGATATACGTTCTAGTACCTGTTGTACTTCTTGCAGACAACCCCGTAGTAGCAGCTGTTCTGCCAAAATCATTTGCAGGTAATCTGAGGAGTGTTCTCCTGGTATAGAACATTCTGTTTGTAAAAGGGTAAATACCTCATCTGTGTTAGATAATTGCAGGATTGAATTTATGAGGATGGTAGATACAATACTCTCATACAATCCTTGTGACAAAGTGCGACACCAATCTGCATCGAAGGGGTTGTTGCATACTTGCTCGAAGATATCTGTAGAGGATATCTTGTCTTGATGAGAATTGTATCTTTCGTAATCTTGTAGTTGTTTTCTAATGAAGTTAATATCTTGGTTGTAGATTCCTATACGTACTTCCCGTATCAGTTGACTTTCCCTTTGGAAATCCCGAAAGCTACTTGTTCTATAACGACTAGATATTGGTAGTTTATCCTGTACTGTTTTTGCCATAGCTGCAAAACATCCGGATTTCACCGCCGAACGTGTGGCAGTCTCTACCAATAATGGGTTACACTGAGCTCCTTGTCTAGGTTCTTGAACTAATAAACCTGCTGCTAACAAGTCATCCATGTGGGGCTTCAATGTAGAGCTAATAAAAGGCTTGTAATTTTTGTCCCGTGCGCCGATGTCATTGAGACATTTCAAGAAAGAAGTTCTGTCAATTGGTTCATAAATTACTGAGAATAATTGAATAATTTTCTCTTCTAATGGTGGTAGTTGATGGTATTCCTGGATAAGTTGGCTGCGAAGTTTGGCAGTATCAGCCTGAGAATCCCTCATTTTCATGGTTACAGCACTACATATACCTATGGTAAATCCTTTGGTAGTCAATTATTCATGATGTGCTTGAATTAAGTTTTGCTAAGTTAGTTTAGGTTATTTCTGAAAATAATTTTACCAATGACAAGGGCGCCAGGCTTGCGCCCCTAAGGTGAATTTGTAATCGCCTGGTAATTTTAGTTCTGGAAATCTCCTTATACCATTTCTCTAAATCCTGGCTACAGATAATTCTCCCCCTGCTCCCTGCTCCCTGCTGTCCATGTGTAGTTTGATTTTGGAGAATTGGTATTAATCGGTAGGCTCAACCAACTTAAAATTCCAAGGTTTTAAAGCTGCTATAGCGATTTCTATATCAATACCTTCATAAACTTCCCATTCCTCCGGATGCTCTTTCGGATGTCCATCACCGATATTCCCCGCAACTTTAATTATGGGAACACCCACCAAATAATTGCGTTCCATCCCTTTTGGTAACGCTAATTGGACTTTGTGACCGACAAACTTTGACGCACTCTTTTTAGCAAGAGATTCACGCACTAAACAAATATCACCAGCAGTTCCCCAAGTCGTTGGATAGATATGGAGGAAGGAAATATAAACTTCTGGTTTAATGGTTCTTTTGAGAACTTGCATTGTCTGTAACTCTGACTAACAATTTCTGAAAAAAAGTAGCTTTGCCGAATTTAAATCTGAGATTTCCAAATTTAGTGACTAAAATTCTGATGTTTGCTTTCCATAGCTGAGACTAAATTCATACCCTTCATCAGCAATGCCGAAAAAGGTTCTAATTGTAGTTGAGATAGAATCAGGATTTGAGAATAAAGTTTTGAGACTATTATAAGAATGCGAATAAAATAAAGTACAAATCTGAAATTTATGTAATCTCATGTTGGGCTACGCTGTTGCTTCAACGCCACTTGGTATATGCCGGGAAACCCCTCCACCACAATGGCTTACCGTCCACCGCAGTTGCTCACCAACCTACAAAGAATTGTAAGTTAATAAATCCAAGTTCCTAAAGAAATTTTAAAGCTGCAAAAACTGAACTAGAGTTATGATTCTGATTGTATTACATGAAATGAGAACTAAGGTTAATTAAAGATTAAGCAAAGGCAAACTCAAGATAAACTTGGCGATCGCTAATCCAATTTCTTTCAAGGTACCCTACAGCCAGGATACCACCCCATATGGAAGTTACTTAGTATAGATGTATTCTCCGTATTTACTTATCTGTACAGAGTTTGGTTTATTTACGCCGAATTACTTAGCATCTGAAGAATTGCCAGAATTAGAAAATATACGAGGCTATGGTGAAGCAGGCGATCGCTGATGATATGCTTGGTTCAGAGGAAATTAAAGCTTTGAGTCCTTTAGCAGATTCCAATGCCAATGAAAATTTTAGTACTCAATGCTGGTTCCAGCAGTCAGAAAAGTTGCTTGTATAATTTAACGGGTGGGGTTCTCCCAGAAAATCCACCACCACCCCTCTGGGAAGCAGAAATTGACTGGACACATCAACAGGGTAAAGCGGAGCTAAAAGTCAAAACTGCTGCTGGTACTTTTAAAACCAGTTTCCCTTCCCAATCTAGACGAAATGACACTTTAGAAATGTTGCAAACCCTGTGGAATGGTGACACCCAGGTAATCGAGAATCCCCAGGAAATTGATATAGTTGGTCATCGAGTAGTACATGGAGGGGAAGAATATCGACAAAGTACACTTGTCACTCCTGAGCTGAAAGCAGCGATCGCTCGTTTATCAAGTTTTGCCCCTGTCCATAATCCGGCAAATTTAGAAGGGATTGAGGCGATTGAAAATATTTTAGGGGATATTCCCCAAATAGCACTGTTTGACACCGCTTTTCACTCCAGGTTACCCCCTGCTGCTTATGTTTATCCACTTCCCTACGAATTATTAAAGCAAGGTATTCGTCGCTATGGCTTTCATGGTATTAGTCATGAATACTGTGCTCATCGCGCTGCACAAATCCTTGGTGGCAGTTTAGAGCAATTACGTCTAATTATCTGTCATTTGGGAAATGGCTGCTCTCTAGCGGCAATTCGTAACGGTTATAGCATTGATACAACAATGGGGTTCACTCCCATGGAAGGGTTAATGATGGGTAGTCGTTCCGGTTCTGTTGATCCTGGAATCATATTACACCTATTACGTCACTGCAACTATACCGTGGACGAATTAGATCAACTCCTGAATCGGGGTTCTGGTTTACTGGGTGTTTCTGGGGTATCTAACGACTTACGTCAAATTATTACAGCCATTGACCAAGGTAATCAACATGCTCAATTAGCCCTAGATATCTATATACATCGGTTACGTGCTTATATTGCTTCTATGCTCCCTAGCCTCGAAGGATTAGATGCAATTATTTTTACTGCTGGCGTAGGGGAAAACTCTGCCTTGATTCGTGCTGCTGCCTGTGAAGGGTTTGGTTTTTTGGGTTGGAAGATCGATGAACAAAAGAATGAATCTGCGCCAGTGGATGTAGATATTGCTACCGATTCTTCCACAGTGCGGATACTGGTAATTCATACCCAGGAAGATTGGGCGATCGCTCAAGCTTGTTGGCAATTTTTCATTGAACCCCAAAAAACTTGATTCTCAACTTAAGGAGATTTCCAGAATTAAAATTACCAGGCGATTACAAATTCACCGTAGGGGCGCAAGGCTTGCGCCCTTGTCATTAATAAAATTATTTTCAGAAATCACCTAAGCTTTAAATCAGGGTGATTAAGATCCAAGTAAAGTTTTGACTCAATTCTCAAAGTCCAGCGCTAGTAAAGTATAGCACTACGCAATTAGGGCACGGACATTGTTGAACTACCAAACCTATGAATAGTAAACTTATTACTTATTACTTATTACTTGCGCGTAGCACTATAAATGCAGTGTGTGGATTGCTAAAGATGAAAGGATTTTCCTAGATGATTCAGCTGGAACGCTTGAGTGTAACTTATCCTGGCGGAGTTCAAGCTCTCCAGTCAGTTTCTTTAAACTTCAACCCAGGACAATTTACAGTCATCTTGGGAGCCTCTGGTTCGGGTAAATCAACCTTACTCCGGTGTTTAAATGGACTAATCCAACCAACAGCAGGGTTAATTACAGTAGAAGGTGAACGCAAACTCAATGAACCCAAGGTACTGCATCAGTATCGCCAGCGTACGGGGATGATTTTCCAACATCACCAGTTAATTGCTAGACAAACAGCACTGCAAAATGTATTGACTGGTCGTTTAGCTTATCACTCAACTCTGAGAAGCTTTTTTCCATTACCCAAAGCTGATAAATATATAGCCTTGGAATGTTTAGATAGAGTAGGATTGTTGAGTAAAGCTTTAGTCAGAGTAGATAATCTCAGTGGTGGTCAACAACAACGTGTAGGTATTGCCCGTGCCTTAGCGCAACAACCACGGTTAATTATAGCAGATGAACCAGTATCTAGTCTCGATCCAGCTAGTTCCCACAAAATAATTTCCTTTCTGCGTCAAATTTGCCAAGAAGATGGCATTGCTGCAATTATGAGTCTACACCAAGTAGATTTAGCCAAAGCTTATGCAGACAGGATAGTGGGTATATCTCAAGGTAATGTAGTTTTTGATGGTAGTGCCGCAGATATTGATGAGTACCAACTTAATTATATCTATGACACCCTAGGCAAACCTAAAGAAAGGCAGAAGATGGTGAAGAAATAGGAAACAAGCAGATTATTAAATAGAACTGTTTGCAATTCCTCATCTTCAATCCCTCAAGATTGTACCACTGTTTTATATACCTGGAGAAGCTCTATGGCGATCGCAATTCCCCAAAAATTACTTACATCTTTTGCTATATTTGTGTTTGCATTGGTTGGCTGCCAATCAGTTAATAACAATACTGCTAGTAATAGTTCTAATTCTCCCAGTGCCAATAACCCATCTACTGTCGATCCCAATGTAGCTGATCCCAAAACCTTAGAAGTAGCTCTTTTACCTGATGAAACTCCTGCAACAATTATTAAAAATAATCAAGGGCTAGCAAAATATTTGCAAGAAAAATTAGGTAAAGATGTGAAAATAGTCGTCACAACAGATTATTCTTCTATGATTGAAGCAGCAAGTAATGGTCGCTTAGATTTAGCTTATTTTGGCCCACTGTCTTATGTCTTGGCGAAGACTAAAAGTAATATTGAACCCTTTGCAGCTTTGAAAAAATACGGAAAAACAACCTATAAATCTGTGATTATTGCCAATACCAATAGTGGAGTAAATTCCCTTGAGCAAGCAGCAGGAAAAACTGTAGCATTTGGGGATCAAGCCTCTACTTCTAGCCATTTAATCCCCAAATCAATGTTAGCAGCAAAGGGTTTGCAACCCCAAAAAAATTATCAAGAAGCTTTTGTTGGTTCCCATGATGCAGTTGCCTTAGCAGTTCAAAATAATAATGCCCAAGTGGGTGGATTGAGTAAACCTATCTTTGACTCTCTAATTGAACGCAAAGTTATTGATAGAAATAAAATTAAAGTTTTGGCAGAGTCCAAACCATTTCCTCAATATCCCTGGACAATGCGTTCCGATTTAAACCCTGAGCTAAAAGCAAAGATTCGTTCGGCGTTTATTGATATGAATGATGCAAAAATCCTCAAGCCTTTTAAAGCTGATGGATTTGCAGCCATTGAAGATAAAGATTACAACGTTGTCCGAGATTTAGGTAAAATATTAAATCTAGATTTTGAGAAGTTAAATAAATAATCAATCAGGGAATAGAAAATCAAAAATTATTTCTCCCTTACTTTTTGCCTTGTTAATAGAAGCTTATGATAACAAATACTGATCACAAATTTGAAACCGTACTAAAGAAACAACGGCAGAAAAGATATCGCCGTTTACTGCAAGTAGTTTTGGTTGTGCTAGTTGTGGTAATATCTTTCTTTCTGATTGGTCTTTTGGATTGGGAAAGGTTAGCTAAAGGTGTACCAAGTGGGATAAATTTAATTGGTCAGATGTTACCCCCTGATTTTAGTTCTGCCACCAACTGGATTAAGCCACTATTTGATACCTTGGCTATGAGTATTGCAGCAACTGTGATCGCTATTATCTTTTCCCTACCATTATCACTACTAGCAGCCCGTAATACTACACCCCATCGGCTTCTGTTTCAGATAGCGCGTCTAACACTCAATGGGTTACGAAGTATACCAGAGCTGATTATGGGGATTATTCTAGTTGCTGCGGTGGGGTTTGGTGCGTTACCGGGAGCGCTAGCAGTAGGGTTACGTTCGGTGGGGATGGTAGGTAAGTTCTTTGCAGAGTACATTGAACACGTCCATCCTGGACCGATTGAAGCAGCACAGGCGGCGGGTGCAAATCAGATTCAGGTGATTTATCACAGCATTTTGCCCCAGGTTTTGCCACAAATGATAGATTTGACCTTATATCGTTGGGAATATAACTTTCGCGCTTCTACTATCATGGGTGCAGTGGGAGCAGGTGGTATAGGTTTTGAATTGATTGGAGCGTTACGTATTATTAACTATAAAGAAGTATCAGCAATACTGTTGGTAATTTTGGTGATGGTAACAATGGTAGACAGTTTCAGTGGCTATTTACGTCAACGGTTAACTTGAGAATATTTCCATAAAGCCAAAGGTGTAATTACTAACTGGGTACATCCTGAATTGACCAAACACCGAGCCCTGAAAGGGCAGCTGCGCCAACGGGGTAAGGGGTAGAGGATGGGTTATGAGGGATAGGGAGGAAAATCCCGAAGTGAATGGATGCAAGCCTCTTTTTTTTAAATTAATATGCATCTTCTTAATATGCATCTTCAATGTGAAACGATATAAACCAAAAAAATGTTATTGTGATCAACAAATAGTTTATTGCTAATACATTCTATCATGTCTTAATATTGTTAGGTCAGTTTATTATTAGGGCTATCAACGATACAGAACGGACTAATCTTATGGAGCCAATGAAAGAAAAACGTCGTAACCTGACAATTCATAAGATTGATTCGGGACATTGGATGCAAAATGAACGTGCTGACGAAGTCAACTAAATTTTGAGCCAATCGATTGCAACTAACGTGCCATTGATAACTAGAAGACGAAAATTATTTAATTATTAATCTTTTTAATTATGGGGCTCCCCAACCCCTAACACCAAACCCCTAACCCTTTTCATGAGGTTTCATCTGTTTAATCCAATTAGGAGTAAGCCATTTCCTGTTGTTTGGCATAAATGTTCTTCAGATGTTTTTTAACAGTATTGATGCTAATGTATAGCTTATTTGCTATTTCTTGATAGGAGAGACTTGCCCGTCTGAGCAACCATACTTCTGCTTCACGGTTAGTTAAACCATACATCTGTACATCTGCGATCGCAATATTTTGACTGCATTGATAGCTATCTTCTAAACTAACCAGGAGCAGATCATCATTGCCATCATTTAATTCTAACCATCTGGCACGAATTTTTAATTTCACTGAAGGTGTAACTAATAACTCAGATTCGATACAAATTTTAGTTCCAGGAAACATTTCCCGGCTGTCTATTAAAGACTGACAAACACGCCAAACTTCATGGGGTAGTTCAATTCCTGGTTCAGAAGCGGGAATTAATTGCTGACAAAGACGATTCGCAAATTCATTTCCATGAATTATTTCCCCTCCTGTTGTCAAAATTAGAACCCCATCAGCTAAACTTTCCAGTGCTGCTTGTAATAAGTATTCTGGTAGTATTGGCGATCGCTTTAATTTAACTGAATTGCTTTTAAAAATATTTCTTTGGATAGATGTATAATTATATTTTTTCATAATTGTGGTAGAACGCATAATAAATTTACTCCTAGATGCAGTAGAAAGTTAGAGGCACCAATTCATTACCTGGTGTTTAACTGCATTTTGCACCTGGGGATTATGTATATACAATGAGCAAGCTGTCAGCTCATCAAAGACAATGAAGTTCAATTTTGTTAGTGGTAGTTTGCGGAATTGAGGTGAAGCAAGGTGAAGTTTTTCTACAACGGAGTGATTTCACACCATAACTAGGAAATAATACAAGTAGAAAGTTCTACTACGTAGATGCACATTCCAGTTATATAGTGTTTTCCAGCCTAGAAAAAATTTGCCAGGGAGTTCTACCATGAATCCAGCAACTATCGATAAATGGTTCCCACCGGAACAACAGGGTAAATATGTTTCTCTGTTGAAAACAAGGGTAGGTGTGACTCGGCGTAGGGCAGAATATTTCGTCAAATTGTGGGCTTATTTACTCCTCAAACAACATCAAGAGGGAGGTAAATCTCTCCAGCCTCCTTTAACTAAACTGGATGTACCAGAAGGTTTTATACCTTGTACCCATCGAGAAGCCCACGAACTTTTTTACAGCCAACAAGATAGGGGAAGCGAAAGGGCTGCGGGAATGATGTTAGACAAGCTCGTGGCTTTAGGACTAATTGAGAAAGATTTTGATGGTAACAATACCTGTATCCGCATTCGCTCTTCCTTAGCAAATATAATAGATAGCTCCCCACCAACTCCGGAACACATATCCATAATTGCAGACATTTTTAATCCCCGTACAGATGCTATTCCCGTTGCTAGTTTCTTGGCTGATAACTACGACTGGATGAATAAAAAAACTACCGCCGTACCCCAAAGAATCGCCAGGATTCTCCGTAATTGGTCAGCACAATATTCTACTGGAATGAGGGTTATACGCCGTGAAGATAACCAAGACCCTGTTGGATTTTACCTACTATATCCTACAACAATGGCATCGGAGGAGAATTTTTTCCTCCCACCCAGTAAAAGTTTACATCTCAGCATTGCCAATGATCAGGATCCTATTCAAATGGCAAAACCAGGCGATCTCAATTGTACTTCTATTTTTGTCCGTAGCTGCCAAATCGATGCTCCCTATCAGAACAGCGATCGCTTTTATCTATTACTAACAGATGCTCAAGCAACTTTGAAACGTATGCAAGCCGATTTTCCCAATCTCTGCGATTTATATACTTTAGCCATTAATCCGAGTGCAGAACAATTAGCATCAGCAGTAGGTTTTCAGAAAACTGGTTCCGATCCCCAGTCATCCCTTTACTGGATGTATATGGCATTAGATAAATTTTTGACATTGGACATGGCAACAGCCGTCTCATCTCTAAATTTTAACTAGGAAATTATCTATAACCCGCATTTCTCACTTTCCGAAAGTAATGTGATCGCGCTAAATAGCGGAGTGACTAAGGTTGAAAAGAAAGATGATGTTGGGTTTTTTTGTTTCAATTCAACCTACAATATCAGCGATGTTTGCATTTTTGGCTGTTCATTTCACTATTTTTGTAAAGCAATATTAAGAGAGATCGCACTCGTAAAACCACTACATATGTTCATTAGAGCCATTCATCTTAATTTTTTGTAATAAATGCGATAGTGTAGACTCAGTCAATATAAAATTTCAGATTAGATGGCATAAAATTAATATTCTCATTCAATAGCAGGGATGAGTCGCAGGTGCAGATAGTGTCGTATCCTTTGATTTAAAGTAGCTTCAGCATTTTATGCCATGCGATAACTCTTGCCCATCAAAGAAAAATATAACTGCAAAATAATTCCATATTTCTGCTTTTATGAAAAAAATCATAAAAAAGCTTTACAAAACTAAATAAATTAGATATATTGATTTCAGTAGGCAATCAAACCTACATAAATAGCAA
>NZ_FYBH01000372.1 GCF_900185595.1 Calothrix rhizosoleniae SC01 | reverse complement strand
TTATATCTATGTTGGTGCTGGCGATGATACCATCAACGCTGGTGATGGATACAACTACATCAAAGCTGGAAATGGTAATGATCTAATTAACACCGGTTCTGATGATGATGACATTTATGCTGGTGGTGGCAATGATAATATCTTTGCAGGAGGGGGTGATAACCTCGTATATGGTGGCCAAGGTCATGATAATATTTATACTGGCTCCGGCAAAAATTATATTTATGCCGGTGGTGGTCAAGACCAAATCTGGCTAGGTGGTGGAGAGGATATAGTAGCCCTACAACTGGGTACAGGTACTGATAGTATTAACAACTTCCAACTAAGTAAAACTACGTTTGAAGTACTTGGAAATATTGATAATATAAGTATTTCTGATGGTGCAAAAGGTGCAGAAATTTATCTGGGTGAAGAATCTCTAGCTGTTGTTAGTTGGACTGCAGCGAGTACCCTCATAAATAATTTTGATAGTATCTTTATCTAAGGTGATTTCTGGAGACAAGCAGTCCAAGTGTTTGCTAACAAATAGTAATTACAACTAGTATAAGGGATGAATGCTGATAGTATTCATCCCTTATTTGAAGAGGGTTTTCTTAATGGGGATGCTCCCCAGAAAATGGCTAATTACTCCACAACTTCATTCACCGGGAACCGATCTATTAATTGAATCGCACGGCGAGCATTGCGACGTAAATAATCTGATAAATGGGGGACATGGGGAATTTGTGATAACAAATCCAGAGTCCGGCGTAAAATTCGTACCACATCACCTTCATCCAGACTCGTATTGTCACATACTTCCGTCCATTCCACCCCTAATCCCCACTGTTCCACCAAGGAAATTAGATTCAGATATCTATTCTCTAATCCCACAGGTAAAGATACCCCATGCCTATATTGCACCTTTAACACAGAACGACGAATCCTTTGTAAATTCGACCAAATTATATCTACTTCTTTAGATAACTCAAACCGAACAAAGCTATCTGGACGGGGACTTTCTGTGACTAAAGCTGCAACTATAGCTGCTAAATGGTGAGGATCTACATTATCCAACTCTCCACTTGCCAATACTAAACCCAGCCATAACTCATTTTCTCCTCGAATAGCAGCTGCAACTTCCCCTAAATTTGTCGGAACTAGTTCATTTAAACATTCAAAATGCTGCAAAATAGTAATTAAATTCAAAAACTCTTCCCAGTGGCGTTGGGATTGCAACTCAACTTGACCCTGTAATTGTCTGATTTCTTCTTCCAACTCCACTGCTCGGGTTTTACGGCGGAAGATAGTAGCCACATTACCTGTTTTAAATAGAGGATGGGCTTGCAGTTGCTCTTGTAAACTGGCGACTCGATGCAGCTGCTCAGTGACTTCAGGAGCTACATGTAATGCATCATCTATGTCAGGGATTTTCCTGACAATTTCTGCTGCTTGCTGATTTCCATGACGAGATTGCCCTGGTTTCAATTGCATCTCTGCTGGTGGTAGCAAATCGGCAGAAATTTCAATTCGTGGCATTTCCGCATACAAATCTACCACATCAGAAACCGTTGCTACATACCAACGATTATTTTGACCCAAGCAAACCAAATATGGAGATTGACCCGAGCCTTGAATTTTACCAACCAAAATAGCAGTTACTGGTGTAGCAACAGGAATATTTTTACCTTTCAGACCTAGTAATGTCCCGGACACTGCAAAACTTAACATCATTGATAGTTCTTCGTGTCGGGCTTGGTATGCTTGCTCGTATAAAGTTTTCAGTAACTTTTGTTCTACTTTTAAACGCTGCCGTAATTTCTCATATTGAGCAATTTCTGACTCATCAACGGTTGCAATCTGTGCTTGAATATTTGCCAATTGTTGTTGTAAATCGGCAATGTATTCATAGTGGGGTTGCAGATGCAAATTAGCCAAATACTGACCAAAACTCCGTTCTATTAACTCCTTAGCTTCCTCGATGGTGTGGGTTTGTAATAAGTTCAGCACCATCCCATAACTAGAAGTAAACTGACTGACTAAGGGATCTGGTTTTGAAGTTGCTAAATAAGCAGCTTCCTTTGCCCCTTCAAAGGGTGTTTGCAGGGTGACTACATGTCCCTGTTTATCCATCCCTCTTCTACCTGCCCTACCTGCCATTTGCAAGAATTCAGAAGCATTCAGGAGTCGATGCCCACTATCTGTACGCTTGGAAAGGGTAGAAATTACTGTTGTCCGGGCGGGCATATTAATCCCTGCTGCCAATGTCTCGGTAGCAAATACTACTTTAATTAACCCTTGTTGAAATAATTCCTCTACCAACCCTTTCCAAGCAGGTAAAATTCCTGCATGGTGCGCAGCTATACCTCTATATAAGGGCGTAATTTGCCCAGCACGCCCAGCTTCGGGGTTCCGAGTCAGAAATTCGTCTATTTGCTGCCTGAGTTGCTGTGCCTCTTGCTCATTCACCAGGGACAAATCTGCTACTTCTTCTACTGATTTGTCACATCCTCGACGGCTAAATATAAAGTAAATCGCCGGCAGCATGTCTCGCTGCTTTAACTGCTGTAGGGTATAAATTAGACTAGGTGCTTCTGGCCTACCACCTCTACCTCTTTCTTTCTCTCCACTTTTTTTCTTTTTCCGTCTTTGAATGAGACGAGGATTGATTTTACTTAAGCTATTATTCAGCAAAGGAAATATGCCTTTAGTATTGCCAAAGTAAAACTCCAAGGGAACGGGACGAAAGTCAGAGTAAATTAGATCTGTAGGGCCATGAACTTGAACCAACCAATTAGTTAATTCATCACTATTGGCAACCGTTGCTGAAAGAGCCACCAGTTGAATATTATAGGGACAATAGATAATAGATTCTTCCCAAACCGTACCCCGTTGACGATCATTCATATAGTGGCATTCATCTAGCACCACCGCCTCCACATCTACCAAGGAGGTGCCAACTTGCCCAATGGGCGTACCATAGAGCATATTCCGAAATATTTCTGTGGTCATGACTAAAATGGGGGCATCCCGGTTGATGCTCACATCCCCAGTCAGTAATCCCACTAAATCAAAACCAAATTGTTCCCGAAAGTCCCGTAATTTTTGATTAGAAAGGGCTTTCAAGGGCGTAGTATAAAATACTCGCTTACCCCGTGCCAAGGCACGATAGATAGCGTATTCACCGATTAAAGTTTTGCCCGAACCCGTAGGCGCACAAACAACTACAGAGCGTCCAGCATTTAAAGAAGCGATCGCCTGTAGTTGAAAATCATCCAGTTCAAAGGGAAATATTGAACCAGGGTCAAGTTCTGGAGATAGAGGAGGATAATTCACTCAATCACAATTGCAACCAGGTTGCTCATTATATCATTCTCTCTGCCAATTCTTCAAACTGTGAAAATTGTGAGTAATAGAATCAGAAGCAGGGAGCAAGGGAGGTGTGGAAAATATGGGAAGACAGACAGCTCCAACAGCCCGTGGGATAAAAGCCCTGTCTTTTCAAGACGATTATGTTGCTCCCAGTTCAAGCTTCTGAAAACACTGTGTTCCCTACACCCTATCTCCTACACCCCTATTGTTGACAGTTTTGAGTCAAAGGGGTGTTAGTAGTTATTTTTTCGGGGAAATGAGTATCATCATGTTTCTACCTTCTCTTTTCGGTGCTTGCTGCACTTCTCCTACCTCTTCTAAATCTGCTGCCATTCGCTTCAGCAATTTATGTGCTAAGTCACTGTGTTGAATTTCTCGACCCCGGAACATTACAGTGGCTTTGACTTTGTCACCATCCTTCAGAAATCGCACTGCTTGTTTAACACGCACTTTGTAATCGTGATCGTCTATTTTATAGCGCATCTTCACTTCTTTCACGTCAGCCGTATGCTGCTTTTTACGTGCTTCCCGCGCTTTCTTTTCTTGTTCAAACTTATATTTTCCATAGTCCATAATCCGACAAACTGGCGGATCAGCCTTATCACTCAATAGCACCAAATCTAGCTCTCTTTCTTCTGCTATTTGCAGTGCTTCTTGTGGAGCCATAATTCCCAGTTGTTCACCATCTGTGGCAATTACACGAATTGTAGGGAAACGAATTCTTTCGTTGATTTGAGGCAAATCACGATTTCTTCTTTTCTGAATCACAGGCATTTCTGATTTGTGGAAACTGATTGTTATGAATTTAGTTTGGTGATTTAATACTCAGCATCAGAAGCACAAGACTAAATATTTCTCATCAATTAGTCACTGATAACTATATAAATACATAGTTACAACGCGACTAATAGCGTAAGTAATTTTCTAGCCTTGTATTTGTCAATTCTACTCATTATGAGAAGATTTCGGTGGAATTGTTAATCTAAGTTACATAAAAGCAATAAATTTGAACTTTTGTATCGGGTATAGTTTCAAATATACTAATGCCTTGAGTTAAGGGATTATTACTATTATAAATAGTACATTCCCAAACACTTACTCTTGATTATGCATAAATTTTATTCCACATTATTTATGTATAATTACTATCCTGAAGATGTCATAAATATATTAACTGGCGTAGGTTTTAGCCAATTTAAATATACGTTTACGATTTTAACAAACTTCTAAAATTGTGACATAAGTAGTTAAACAT
>NZ_FYBH01000425.1 GCF_900185595.1 Calothrix rhizosoleniae SC01 | reverse complement strand
GCTGTTTATTGGTGCAAGAGTATCTAAAATCCCCACATAAGCAACAGATTCTCCCATGCGTTGTAATTGATTTGCCATTTCAAATACTACGTGACCACCAAAAGAATAACCAGACAAGAAGTAAGGACCGGTTGGTTGAACTGTTTGAATTGCTTTGATGTGATTTTGTGCTATTTCTTCAATGCTTTCAAGAGGTTCAATTTCACCATCAAGACCTTGTGCTTGTAAGCCGTATAATGGTTGATTATTTCCAAGATATTGTTTTAAGTTGTCGATACTAAGAACATTTCCCCCTGCTCCTGGAACATAGAACAAAGGTGGTAATGAACCGTTTCGCTGGATTGGTACTAATGTTGACCAAAGTTCGGTTTCTCCATTGGAAATAAGGAAAAGTGCTAGTTGTTTAATGGTGGGATTTTGAAAAAGAGTGGCTAAAGGTAACTTTTTCTGGAATCTTTTTTGAATCTCGGACATGAGATGGAAAGCTAGTAGGGAATGTCCCCCCAATTCAAAAAAGTTATCATAAATTCCGATATTTTCTAGCTCCAGTACTTGAGCAAAGATGTTGGCTATTATTTCTTCAACTTTTGTACGTGGTGCGACATACTCAACATCTCGTTCAATTTCAGGCACCGGTAATGCTTTACGATCTACTTTACCGTTGGGTGTTACTGGTAAGCTCTCTAAGGTGACAAAAACACTTGGTACCATGTAATCTGGTAGCTGTGCCTTGAGGTATTCACGTAGTTGTTGAGTTGTAATTTCTGAGTTGATAACTACGTAGGCTACTAATCGTTTATTCCCAGTGTTTTCTTCTGTGGCAATAACGACAGTTTGATTAACTTGAGGATGGGTGGCTAGAACTGCTTCAATTTCTCCCAACTCAATCCGGAAGCCCCGAATCTTCACTTGATTATCGATGCGACCAAGAAATTCTATATTTCCATCTCTTAAGTAACGAGTCAGGTCTCCTGTTTTGTAAAGACGTTCCGATTTAGAATCATCAAAAGGATTAAGTATGAATTTTTCTGATGTTAGTTGGGGACGGTTGAGATAGCCTCTTGCCAAACCATCACCACCGATGTAGAGTTCTCCTGGTACACCTACTGGTACTGGTTGTAGATGTGAATCTAAGATGTAGG
>NZ_FYBH01000369.1 GCF_900185595.1 Calothrix rhizosoleniae SC01 | reverse complement strand
TTAATGTACATTCCCTAACAATCCGCAGCACAATTTTCTTAACTCGATTTCAAATGGACAAACCGGGAGTTATTACTTATTAATTGCGCGTAGCACTATAAATTCTCCAATTTCATCGACTCGAACTACTTTTTTTACTCCCCCTACACCTTGCTCCCATGCATTCTGAGTGGCTGCGATAACATAATTTGGCTATGAGAATGGATAATGGGGACTAGTTTGAGGATCTATAATGCAGCCATAGCAAGGATTTCCCTCATATTTTTTGCTATAGTATTAATTTAGTGTTGGGCAAAACAATATGAGGTCAAGTAGTTATCTGCGTTTACGGGTTATTACCAGATTATTAGCATGGTTCAGTATAAGCGTAATAGTTGCCTGCCAATCTCCAACTTCATCAGTTAATGATTCAACAGTCAACTCAACCTCTCCCAGCCCTACAATACAACCATCTAAACAACCATCTATTAATTCACCCTCTACCAATACCTCAATTCCAGCATCACCAACAACACAGCCAAATACAGTTAAGGTTCCGACTTCAACATCTCCCCCAACAACCACCTCTACAAAAAAAGCACCCATAGCCAAAGTCCCAACAAAACCTAGTCCCCAAGCTTCTCAAAAAGCAGTTACTCAAAAAAGTTCAAACCTTTATCAAAATCAACAAATGGGGGTTAAATTTGAGTATCCTGAAGGCTATACTGTTGATGCTTCCAAAGAACGAAAAATAATTAGTGTGTGGCTAGATAAGGACTATCAAGCAATTAAATCAGGTAAATATCAAAATACGGAACCACCAAGTAATTTAAATATTTCCGTGGAAGCAAATCCTCAAAAATTATCTGCGGAAGAATGGGTCAAAGGAAATGAAAGTTTTTTAGATCCAGAACAATTTTCTAATAAAGCGATCGCAGGTAAGCAAGCCTTAGCTTTTCGTTCTAGTGGACTATTTGAGTTTGAATATCTTGTCATCCCAGCTGATGATAGGAATAAGATGATTGTTATTAGTATAGCTGAAGGCGATAAACAATATCAAAAAGTATTGAACAAGGTCGCTTCCAGTTTAGAAATTAGTAAATAATAAAGTTTATTGGGCTGATTGTGCAGCCATTGCCTTCTTAATGTGGGTTATTTTTTAAGGTTTTGTCTAATTCTGGGTATGTGGTTTTACAGTGGTAAGTGTTTCAACCATACCGCAATTCGTCATCACGTTAATAAACAGAGAACCCATCGCCATTGTTTTACAAGATTTCATCGTGTCGTTGGCGTGTTTCGTAAACTGCCGAATTAATCAAACTATTAGCCTGGTCAATCCACAACCTTTTTTATCTAAAAATTTAGCTTTAATCGGTATTGTTCGGTACAAATTATCATCACCTTTTGTAGATAATTATCATTGCTACAATATATTTTATTAACAATATTCTTATGGGCAAGTTTCATACAGGATACAAATAGAGGTAGAATTGTTTTCTGCTCCTCATCTACCAACCTGTTGACACCATGCTTTGCGACTATCTGGTACAAATCCTCACTGCCCGTGTGTATGATGTTGCCCAGGAAACACCTTTAGAGTATTCCAGTAATCTTTCAGCTCGCTTGAATAATAAGTTGTTACTGAAGCGGGAAGATATGCAATCAGTATTTTCCTTTAAGCTACGTGGCGCTTATAACAAAATGGTGGAGTTGCCACCAGAAATCTTAGCACAAGGGGTGATTGCTGCATCAGCAGGGAACCATGCCCAAGGGGTAGCTCTAGGAGCAAGTTACTTGGGAACCACTGCCATAATTGTCATGCCGGTAACCACTCCCCAAGTTAAGGTAGATGCTGTCAAGGCACGGGGAGGACAAGTGATATTACATGGCGATACCTACGATGATGCCTGTGCTTATGCCCGTCAGTTGGAGGCAGAAAAAGGTTTAACTTTCATTCATCCCTTTGACGATCCCTTGGTAATTGCTGGGCAGGGAACCATTGGCATGGAAATTTTACGCCAGTATCAACAACCTATCCATGCCATATTTGTAGCAATTGGGGGTGGAGGACTAATTTCAGGAATTGCAGCTTATGTGAAGCGGTTGCGTCCCGAAATCAAGATTATTGGCGTGGAACCAGTGGATGCCGATGCCATGAATCAATCCTTGAAAGCAGGAAAGCGGGTACGGTTGTCCCAGGTGGGTTTATTTGCGGATGGAGTCGCAGTGCGAGAAGTAGGGGAAGAAACTTTTTATCTTTGTCAGGAGTATGTGGACGAAATTATTTTAGTAAATACAGATGATACCTGTGCCGCCATTAAAGATGTATTTGAAGATACTCGATCAATTTTAGAACCAGCAGGGGCGTTAGCGATTGCTGGTGCAAAGGCGTATGTGGAGAGGGAAAAAATAGAGGGTGAGACCTTGTTGGCTGTGGCTTGCGGCGCAAATATGAATTTTGATCGTTTACGGTTTGTTGCTGAAAGAGCAGAGTTGGGAGAAAGAAGAGAAGCAATATTCGCAGTAGCAATCCCCGAAGGTGCAGGAAGTCTGCGTAAGTTCTGTGAATGTCTTGGTAGACGTAATCTAACTGAGTTTAATTATCGCATTGCCGACCAAAAAGAAGCACACATTTTTGTGGGGGTACAAATTCAAAACCGTGCTGATGCTGCCAAAATGGTGCAAACTTTTGAAAACTGTGGTTTCCCCACCCTTGATTTAACCGATGATGAATTGACGAAAATGCACCTGCGTCATATGGTGGGTGGACATTCTCCCCTAGCTGAGAACGAACAACTCTACCGCTTCGAGTTTCCCGAACGTCCTGGTGCATTGATGCAGTTCTTTGGTTCCATGAGCCACAACTGGAATATTAGTCTTTTCCACTACCGTAACAACGGTTCTGACTATGGACGGATTGTTTTGGGGATGCAGGTTCCTCCCGATGACATGGAAAAATGGCAGGCATTTCTAGATACCTTGGACTATCCCTATTGGAATGAAAATAATAATCCAGCTTACAAGCTTTTTCTGGCATAGGGGAACTCCAAGAAATAAATTACCCAATTTTTGTCACCAAAATGACTTTCCCTCCCTCTGCTCCCTGCTCCCTGCCCCCTGCATTCATAACGATAGGAGGAATCATTTTCGGTGTTGCTGTTAGCGCAGCTTGGCGGAACGCTACATACTGGGACGCGCAGACAGGAAGACACGGGGACGCAGGTATCATAGTTTATCCTCTCTGACAAAATCATCCCACAGTTATGCAATGCTTCATTTTCAAATTGGTTAATAATCAAGCATTTGCATAGAAGAAAATCAAATGATTATAGCAATGGACATATTAGTTAGGACAATATTGCTCTACTCAAAAACTATCAACCATCAACTGAAAAACTATCTTGGCAACTGCTATAACTATAGTATTGTCCCCAAAATGTAAAGATTATTTGCAATAACAGTCACCCCAGCTTCAGCAGTGATAAATTAATAAATGAAGCTACACAGCTTCCCTGGCAGAGACAACAGCCTGGAGTTCTATTTAGTTAAGAGGTAAAAAAGCTGTTTTATCATCTGTCTCGTCTAATAAACACAACACCCAACGCGAAAACGGATATTTCCTCAAAGTGATTAATGGGGGCAATACAACTGAATTTAGTTCCAACCGTGTATGGAGAATCAATTCAGTGCAACCCTAATTTGCAAGAGATAAAAGAGGAAATTGATAAGTGAGTAGAAGCTTGGGTGTTGTTGTTTTTAAGATCAAATAATCGTACCAAAATATTTAAACCCATCAAGGATATAGAAATAAATAAGCTGGTAATGGATAAGTAGAAATATAACAATATAACGCAATGCTGTTCAGTTAATCCTGAAAACGAAAAAATGGCGTAGATTGTGCTTGACTGTTGTTCCACACAATCCAAGAATGAATTTGAAAATTGAGTTACCTATTAAAGGACTTACGCACAGCCATCGTTGTTTTGTCGCGAGTGGGTAGGTCCTATGTTCATATTTGGTCAACAAAGATATAAATTAACGTGAGTTCGACGGATTTAAAATACTATAAGCCTTGTGAATCAATAGTTACAGGCACTCAAATTCAAAACTACCTCAATCATTAGTTGAGAACAAAGTCAATAATTTACAAATTTAATGGTTACTGATTCTGTTCTCAATAAACTCAAAGCTTTTTATAAACTCTTGGTTCTCATACACAATACTGGATAAGAACTTCAGGCTTTATAAATCATCGAGCTCACGTTTAATTAACAGAATAGAGGCACTGCCGTTTGTGCCTGTTGTAATGGTAAAGTGGGAATTGCCCACCCTACTGGACTGAAACATAAGGGTAAGGAGTGGTTTTCTGACAGATAATAGATGAAGAGGTCTTTACACTTCTTAACTGTTTACATCTGCGAGAACTATGGCGAGAGATTTACGGGGATTTATCAAACTCTTAGAATCAAAAGGGCAATTACGGCGAATTACGGCTCCAGTAGACCCAGACTTGGAAATTGCGGAAATTTCCAACCGAATGCTGCAAAAAGGTGGGCCAGGGTTACTGTTTGAGAATGTCAAAGGTGCATCCTTCCCCGTAGCAGTTAATTTGATGGGAACGGTAGAAAGAATTTGTTGGGCAATGAATATGCAACAGCCCCAAGAGCTGGAAGAATTGGGGAAAAAGTTGGCAATGCTGCAACAGCCAAAACCACCGAAAAAAATTTCCCAGGCGATAGATTTTGGCAAAGTACTATTTGATGTGGTGAAGGCTAAACCGGGAAGGGACTTTTTCCCACCCTGTCAGCAAGTAGTAGTTGAAGGTGATGAGTTAGATTTTAATAAGTTACCTTTAATACGTCCTTATCCTGGTGATGCTGGCAGGATTATTACCTTGGGTTTATTTATTACCAAGGATTGTGAAACGGGAACCCCCAATGTAGGAGTGTATCGTTTACAACTGCAATCGAAAAATACCATGACCGTCCACTGGTTATCAGTGCGGGGTGGTGCGAGACATTTACGGAAAGCGGCGGAACAAGGAAAGAAATTAGAAATTGCGATCGCTCTTGGCATAGATCCGTTAATTATTATGGCAGCAGCTACACCCATTCCCGTAGATTTATCAGAGTGGTTGTTTGCTGGTTTATACGGTGGAGAAGGTGTGAAATTAGCCCAGTGCAAGACTGTAGATTTACAAGTTCCTGCGGATTCGGAATTTGTTTTAGAAGGGACAATTACTCCAGGAGAGGTGCTGCCAGATGGGCCTTTTGGCGACCACATGGGATATTACGGTGGCGTAGAAGATTCGCCTTTGATTCGTTTTCAGTGTATGACCCACCGCAAAGATCCGGTTTATTTAACTACATTTAGTGGCCGTCCACCTAAAGAAGAGGCAATGATGGCGATCGCCTTAAATCGGATTTATACCCCAATTTTACGGCAACAAGTATCGGAAATTGTGGACTTTTTCTTACCTATGGAGGCTTTAAGTTATAAGGCGGCGATTATCTCCATTGATAAAGCTTATCCTGGACAGGCAAGGCGGGCGGCTTTAGCTTTTTGGAGTGCCTTACCACAATTTACATATACCAAATTTGTGATTGTGGTGGATAAGGATATTAATATTAGAGACCCTCGGCAAGTAGTTTGGGCGATTAGTTCCAAAGTCGATCCTACCAGGGACGTGTTTATTTTACCCAATACCCCCTTTGACAGTTTAGATTTTGCCAGCGAAAAGATTGGTTTAGGGGGAAGAATGGGCATTGATGCGACCACAAAAATCCCTCCAGAAACCGAACATGAATGGGGAGCTACTTTAGAATCAGATCCGCAAGTAGCAGCAATGGTGGAGAGAAGATGGGCTGAGTATGGTTTGGGTGATTTGGAATTAGGAGAAGTTGACCCCAACTTATTTGGTTACGATATGCCATAAGGATTAGGAGTTCGCTTAAATAAAAACAAGCCTCATATCAATTACGGTACAACCGGAATTGATATGAAACATAGGCTTTGCACTCAGACAAAAAATATTGCCTCAAAATAGCTTCATAGAAATACCTACATTTTCTCAACTTTCGTGGATAGATTTAGAGGCGAACTCAAAATAGTATTTATGCCAGTCTAAAAACAAATCAATACGTTCTGAACCAGCAGCAGCAGTATGGTTAAAGTATCGATACTTATTCTGACCTACGCTAAGTTTGGGTTTAGTTGTTGAAAATTCCCAATCTTTTCTTCCTAAAAACAGGTGTTCATTATTAACTAAAATTCCATGCCAATGCGGCGTATTTCTGTACACTCTAGCCGAGAGAGAAAACCTTTCACATAGATCATCTGGCAATCCATTCATAAAATTATTTATCTGCATTACTCGCTGTTTACTTTGATTAGCCCAATCAACATCGAATGTTTCAAGTTGAAGCGATTCTAGGTAATCACTGTCAACAAATACGATTTCCGCATTAATATGTCCATCTGGGCAATCATTCAATATTTTGGGAACCTTACCAGCAAGAAAATTCCATGAAAACGTCATAGACACTGCCAATATTTTTATTTCTACATGGTTTTTGCTATGAGTTGTATGGTTCTGAAGACACTCTCGGATACGCTTCTCCGTATCCTGAAGTGCTTCACTGTAGTCAGTGTAAGGTTTTTCATGGTCTGCAATTTTTTCGATATTCCTGCTAATCTCTCTGAGTACGACAGTCATTTCTTGACCTTGGTTAGTGAGTTTCCCAAGTTCTTTGTGAGTCTCTACTTCCACTCCTTTACTTGAAAATTTAGCCTTTACCAAGCGGTTGGTTAGGTCAGAAATAGTCTTGCGGTAAACTATACCTAGAGCTAACACTACCAGATATGGCACTACGGTCGAAATGTGATTAATCATGGCATTTTACACTTGGTGTAAGAAAGTCTTCTGTATTTAATTTGTGCAAGGAAAATTTGAATTTTAGCCTCTTAAACGTCACATAAAGACTAAAAAAGATGAAAGTCATTACCTCTTTTCTCAGTTCTAGGAAAAAGGCGTGACGGCGCTCTCTCGCCCGCCTTCTTGCATTCCCATTTAACGCAGTGATTCTACGATT
>NZ_FYBH01000361.1 GCF_900185595.1 Calothrix rhizosoleniae SC01 | reverse complement strand
GTATCTGGGTAACAGCTAATCAGAAGCGAAACAACAAGGCTTTAGCCTTGTTGTTTCGCTTCTGATTAGAATCTCATCGCCTTCAGGCAGAGGAGCAGTCAAATGCAAGTTGTCTACACTAACATTAATACTGCGATCGCCGTCATCTACTCCCTCCAGAACATCACTCCTCCTCCAGTCCATAGAGAAACTATCAATTACACAAGCATAATTTAAGTAACAAAATTTAATTATCAGTATTTTTACTATCTTCTATAGTATTTTTATTTTCTTGGATAGATCGTTTTAAAAGTTTTTCGATGAAATTTTTTCGCCTGTTGACAGCTTTGTCACTTGAAGATTGCTGTTGAGTAATACTATCAGCAGCTTCTTTTAACAAAGGTTCTATTTTATTCCGCCAGTATTTGATATCAGGTAACTTTTCTGGATGTTTTTGGTAATCTTTAACCCTTTCCCATTGCCCATCATCCAGAGCTTTATTAATATCATTAAATAGAGCTTCTGCTTTTTTCCAATCTTTTTGCCATTGGGACATAGCTGCCGCAGCTTCCTTGAAATCAGCAGCTTTTTTGGGGATAGACCTTAACAAAGCGATCGCTTCTCGAAAATTCCCTGATTCATATTTTTCCTTTGCTTGCTCAAAAATTTTCGTAGATGATTCACTGGAGTTAAGTAATGAAGGGTTCGGAGACGGTTTAACAACAGTTGTCGTTGTAGTTTTTTGAACTTGTGGTTGGCTCTGAACTACTGCACGTTCACGAACCAAGCCTTTTTCATCTACAGTTTTAATTGCTACTCCCCGATCGCGCAAACAAGAAACCCACTTTTCCTGATTTTTAATTACATCTGCATGTGCCCAAGCCACAACTCCAGAGCCTATTTTAAGCTGTACCCATTGATTTTTGGTGCGTTTGCCTGTAACATCAAACTTTGTATCATTAGTAACAGTCTTAATAATATTGTCAGGGTACAGGGCAGTAGGCTCATTACGAATATAAGAATTAGCAATAATGACTGCTGAGCAAGTTTTACTCACACGCTCCTTACGAGGAAAGCTAGCAGCTATATTTTTCACCTGATTTACTACTGTGGGGGTAATAGCTGCTGCACCACCTGCTAAACCAATTAAAATTAAGAATTGTAAAAAATCGAAACGATGTGGATTTTGAGAAACTGGAGGGGGATTAGTCACAGCCAGTTGACCACCCTCTGAATTTGCCGGTGCTAAGGCTAGGGTTTTTTGTTGTGAATGGGGGGATTTTCCGGATCGCGGTACAATTGCTGAAACTTGAGGGAACTCAGGGGGTGACAAAAATGTACACAAGGGCTGTAAAGCTTCTAATGCTTGGCTAGCACTTTGGTAACGGTCTTTAAAATGATAATGCACCATTTTAGTTAAGATTGCCCCCAAATCTTTGTTGACCGACACCAAATGTTGCCAGATAATTTCTCCGGTATTAGGATCTTCTTGTAAGTCTATTGGTGAAACTCCCGTCAATGCCTGAATCGCAATCATCCCCAAGGCATAAAGATCGCTATTAGGGCGGGGTTTTCCTTGCCCTTGTTCTGTAGGCATATAACCAGGAGTGCCAATGGCAACTGTTGCCATAGAATAGTTCCTGTGTGATTGATGGGAACTGCGTAGTTGTTTTACTGCCCCAAAATCAACCAAAACTAATTTATTGTCGCTAGCACGACGGATGATATTATCTGGTTTAATATCACGGTGAATTACTTCATGGCTGTGGACAACCTTGAGAATTGCCAATACTTCCTGTAATAGGTGAATAACTTGAACTTCACTCCAAACTTTTCCAGGAACTAGTTCTTCACTCAGGGGATGTCCCTCAATAAATTCTTGTACCAAGTAAAACTCTTGGTATTCGACAAAATAAGCTAGTAACCGAGGAATATGGTCGTAATTACCCAGTTTTTCTAATGTTTCTGCTTCACTATTGAACAAACGCTTGGCAGTAGCAAAAATTTTGTCATCGGGGCTGGAGGGTTTAAGATGCTTGACTACACAGATAGGATTACCTGGACGCTTGGTATCTTGGGCAATGTATGTTTCACCAAATCCTCCGGTAGCTAGGATTCTAATTAATTTATAGCGATAATCTAGTATCTTGCCGATCATATTCTTTCCCCAGTGTTAACACCCACGGTCAATGGATGGTAATAATAAATATCTCCATGTTTTCCTCAATAAAATCCGCTAGTTTGAGAAAATATTTGCACGAATACAGTGACTTTTGCGTCAAAACCAATTGTTAATTTTTCTTTCAATATCCTAAATTTAGTCCCAATGCTACCTAGAATTACTAACTCAGTTGCATGGCAGCAAGCTGAAATGCTGATGCAACCAGCCTTTATTCGCTTGATTGATAATATTCGTAAACTGCTAGATGTATCTGCTTGGAAGGGAACATACAAGGATGTATTAATGTGGCCAGAGGGGGTAGATAGTGAGACTCAAGCTTTTGTGACTCAACTGTTACAATCATTAGAATCTGCCACACCAGAAAAAGCAGAACAAATTAGGGAGCATCTTGGCACTTTACCAATGCCCCATCCAGGATATCATTTATGCCTACAACGTCAAGAGCAACAAGTAATTGTGGATCTCTGGGACTTATGTTATCGAGTATGCTTTTGTGACTATTACCCAGGAGATGAGCAGGTTGATATTGATATGGATTTAATTGATGAAAATGGTGAAGTGGATTGGTTGCGTTTGGATTTGAAAGCCAAGGCTTTGGTTGAGAAGCTGTTTGCTAATTTACCAACTGAAAAATAAATCACCAGGGCGAAGGAACTTGCCAATAATCACATGATAGTTGTAATTAATAGGAATTAATTACAGTCAAGTGTGGGTGATTGCCTATCGCTCTGGTGCTTCTATGGCGGAAACTCCCGCCAAAAGGATAAAAGTAAAGGGTTTCGTTAGAATATATGATCTATTCTCGCTTTATCGTATAAACACATACTTTTTTGCCCCATATTTGGGAAGTCTTTTCATGTTTCATCGCCAGATATATGATTTATTTTAAGTCCGACGATTGACTAAGGTAGCACTAGCTTGATCCGTGGGAACTAAAAGCACTTCACTAATATTCATACGGTTTGGTCGAGTGACGCAGAAAAACACCACATCAGCCACATCTTCTGGTGTTAGGGGTGTAAGTCCCTGGTAAACCTTTTTTGCTCTTTCCCTATCCCCATGAAAACGGACATCGCTAAATTCCGTCTCTACCATCCCTGGATCGACAGAAGTGACTCGCACGGGTGTTCCTAGCAAATCTTGTTTTAATCCCTCAGAAATAGCTCTCACAGCCGCCTTAGTAGCACAATAAACATTACCACCAGGGTAGGTTTGATGTCCGGCGATGGAGCCGATATTAACCACATGGCCGCGATCGCGTTTTACCATACCTGGAACAATGTAACGGGTAAGATATAGTAAGCCCTTAACATTAGTATCAATCATTTCCTCCCAATCCTGGAAATCACCCTCATGGAGTTTGTCTAAACCGCGACTTAATCCAGCGTTGTTGACCAGGATATCTATATTGCACCATTGGCTAGATAGTTGAGAAATAGCAGATTCCACCGCCGAGCGATCGCGTACATCTAGCTGCAATAAATGTATCTCTAGAGAGTTCCCGTAGCTCGTTATAAGTTCATCCGCCAATTGCTGTAAACGTTCATACCGCCTAGCCGCTAATATTAGCTTCGCGCCAGCACCAGCAAAAATATGGGCACAAGCAGCACCAATACCACTGCTTGCACCAGTAATTAAAACAATTTGATTTTGTAGAGACACCATGACAGTTGACGGTTGACAGTTGACAGTTGATGGTTAGGGAGTTGTTAGTTAGGGGTTGGTAGTTAATGGTTGATAGTTAGTTATTTCATCTCCCCACACTTCCCATACTTCCCACACTTCTTTCCCTCCTTCCCTCTTATTTAACTACTCGCAGACGTTGAGTAACCATAGTCATACCATTACCCCGCATCACCACTGCGGATATCCATTTATCCCCAGGGGTAGAGGGTGCGCGTCCAACTTTAAACAGTCCGCCAGCTTTGAGTAATTCCAACTCTACCTTAGAAGGATTTAGGTATTTGACTGCTTGGATGGGTTCTTCCATTGCTTTACCTAAGAGATAATCGTCTCCTAAAGGTTCTTGAACAATGGCATCAAAATTATATGATTGACCTACTTTTACCTGCTTGGGTAACTTAATATCTACTTGGGGTGGTTTAATCCCAGAAGTAATTTCAGTTCGTTCCGACAAAACTTCTTGGCGGGTAATTTTATTCCCTGTCAGCCGTTGACGGGAGACAATTGTAGCTTTCAAAGCTAATTTATCTTTATTGGAAGATGGCAAACCACTAATTTTTGTGATTGTTTCAGCAATAATAGAATTACCTTCTGACTTCCAAGATTTTAGCTGTGTACTATATCTCAATTTGGGATATCGTTTCCAGAACTTGCTTAAAGCCTGTTCCATCGTTTGACGATTTAAACCATCCCCATGAGTAAATACCGGACTATAGAACTGCATTACCCCTTTGACATCACCTTTACTTGCTGCTGCATCAATTTGCGTCAGCATAGTTTTTAATTGGGGAGGAGCACTATTAGGTGTTTTGGCTGAAACAGGTTTACCCAGACCAACTAACCCAAATGTGATGAGAAACAAAATTAACCAGCGATTCATAAGTAATTTAGATGAACGTTTCAGTAGTAAGGTAATAAAGTTAAACATTGGTAATTATTCTTGAGATGGCAATTTGGCTACATAAGGTTGGTAAATTGTTTTATCTTACTTAATAAACCAGAGAGTCCGAGCAATATAGGTTTGATGGCAAACGCACCAATAAAATTATTAATAGCTGCTAGTGGTACTGGTGGACATTTGTTTCCAGCGATCGCACTGGCACAAGAGTTATCAGATTATGACATTGAATGGTTGGGTGTACCTAATCGATTAGAAACTCAATTAGTTCCTCACCAGTATAAATTGAATACGATTGCCGTGGCAGGGTTCCAAGAAAAACTGGGATTAGGTACCTTTAGGGTTTTGTCTGGACTGATTGGTTCAGTGTTTCAAGTCCGCAAGCTATTGCAACAGGGCAAGTTTCAAGGAGTGCTGACCACTGGGGGCTATATTGCTGCTCCAGCTCTCATTGCTGCCAAGACTTTAGGAATACCTATAATTTTCCATGAGGCTAATGCCCTACCTGGTAAGGTAACACGGTTTTTTAGCCCTTGGTGTGATGCTGTGGCTGTGGGATTTAACGCTGCTGCTCAACACTTACCCAATACCCGGACAATTTACACTAGTACTCCTGTACGCTCACAGTTCCTAGATCCGAGCTATGTTGACAGTTTAGATTTACCAGTGCCGGACAATGTGCCTTTAATTGTAGTTTTCGGCGGTAGTCAAGGGGCAGTTGCTGTCAACAAGTTAGTACGTCAGTGTGGGCCAGCATGGTTTGCGGCCGGTGCTTATGTAGTACATTTAACTGGAAATAACGATCCAGAAGCCCACAGTCTCCAGCATTCTCAATATATTTGTCTACCGTTCTACGATAATATGGCAGCTCTATTACAGCGCGCTAATTTAGCTATTAGTCGGGCTGGTGCGGGTAGTTTAACTGAATTAGCGGTGTGTGGAACCCCAGCTATTTTAATTCCTTACCCCTTTGCCGCCGAAGACCATCAGACTTATAATGCACGCGTTTTTACTGAAGTTGAAGCTGGCTTTTGTTACAAACAATCGGAGCTAAACCCTGAAATTTTGCAGAATCAGGTATTAAGTTTATTAAATAACACCCAAGAGTTAAAACAAATGGGGGAAAAAGCTAGAGAAATTGCCCTTACAGATAGTGCCCAAAAGTTAGCGCAGTTGGTACGAGAAGTGGTGGAAAGGTGAGGAAGTTCTATTATTATGGGTCAGGATTTAACACAACAATGGTTAACAGAAATACAAGCACTGAAACAACAGCTTGTGGAATTGCGACAAGAACGGGATAAAGCCTGGGAAAGTGCGGAAAAGTGGCGTAAATTATACAATACGGAATCCGAACAACGACGCAGTGATTCTCAACTATCACAACAAACCATCGCATCTTTAAAGTTGGAAATTCAGCAGATGCGAGGGATTGATGAAGAACTAATCAATGAAGCTACTATAGATGAAGCTATACAGCAAGAAATAGCTAATTTAGATTCTGTAGAAAAGTTGCAAAGCAAATTAATTGCCACCCTCCAAGAACAGGAGCGACTACTACAAGCATTAAAAACAGAACAAGAAAACCATGCTCAAACCCGCAAAAATCTGACCACAGCTCTTGGTGATGCCATTGATGGATTAACCAAGGAACGGGCTGTGGTGAGGGAGTGAGGGAGTGAGTGAAAGAGTGAAAGAATCAAAGAGGGAAGGAGTATAGATACAAAGTAGCTTACTGCAGAGTAGAAAATATTTTTAGCTACCAACTACCAACTATCAACCATCAACTCTCTAACTTACTCAAAATCCCATGGCTTTGGCTACTGTTTCAATTTCTGGAGTAATTCCCTGTTTGATTTGACTATTGCTGTGTTTTATGGCGGTGTCTGGATCTTTCAAACCATTGCCTGTAAGCACACAAACTACTGTTGCTCCTGTAGGTATTTGGTCTTTTACCTTTAACATCCCTGCAACAGAAATAGCACTGGCGGGTTCGCAAAAAACCCCTTCTTCTGATGCCAAAATCCGATAGGCATCCAATATTTCTGCATCGGTAATAGCGCGAAAATTTCCTTCACTGGCATCTTTCGCAGCAATCGCTTTTTCCCAACTTGCGGGATTACCAATTCTAATGGCTGTGGCGATAGTTTCTGGTTCTAATACTCGTTTCCCATGTACTAAAGGTGCTGCACCGGCGGCTTGAAATCCCATCATTTTGGGCAAGCGATCGCATTTTCCTGTTTGATGATACTGACAAAAACCCATCCAATAGGCACTAATGTTACCAGCATTGCCCACGGGTATACATAGCCAGTCGGGAGCATTCCCCAAAACATCAACTATTTCAAATGCTCCTGTTTTTTGCCCTTCTAAGCGGTAAGGATTTACTGAATTCACTAAGGTAATGGGGTAGTTTTCTGCCATTTGACGAACCAGCTCTAAAGCCCGGTCAAAATTTCCTTTGATTGCTAAAACTTCTGCCCCATAAAGTAAAGCTTGGGCTAATTTACCCAGAGCCACATATCCATCAGGTATTAAGACAAAGGGACGCATACCTCCTCGTCTGGCATAGGCGGCGGCGGCGGCTGAGGTATTACCAGTACTGGCGCAAATCACGGCTTTTGCCCCAGCTTCCTTGGCTTTGGAAACTGCCATAGTCATTCCCCTATCTTTGAAGCTACCAGTAGGGTTTAGACCATCATATTTTACATATACCCTCACTTGCCTACCGATGCGCTCTGCTAGAGCAGGAGCAGCTATTAAAGGGGTATTACCTTCCAATAAGGTCACAACTGGAGTTTCTTCACTGACGGGCAAATATTCACGATAGGCTTCTATAAGTCCAGGCCAAGGTTGGCAGTGGGATTGGGATTTATCAGCAGGCAGGCTCAATGTCACGGGATGTATAAAATCTATTAGCTCGAACTGACGATGCACTTATCTAAGATATCATCAGGGACTGCCAATGTAGTCATTTAGGATATTTTCTAAATAGTAAATTTGCAAATTCACCGTTGGTTTGGAACAAAAATTTTCCCTTTGCTGTCAGGTCTGTACACAAATGCAAATCAGTGATATGAGCAAAAAAAATGTTATATTTGTTCACAAATCTTTAAGAGTAAGTTAGGATATAACGTTTAATGGTGCGAGTAAATTTGTGGAGCTATTAAAAATGTCAACATCATCTACTGTTTCCCATCGCTCTTCCCAAACAGTTGAACCCAAGAAAGCAAACAAGTGCGTTTATCAAGTAGATCAGCAAGTTAAGTTTATTCATTTACAAGCAGAAGTGGATTGCTTATTACATCAGTTACAAAACTTAGCAAATCAGAAACACGATAATTAGCTTACAATAGAAGGATTAAGCGAAGTTTAAGGTTCGTTGATTTAAAATACATTTTTTCTCATTTGTTTTAGGTGTTCTAAATAAAAAAAATATTCCCAAATTTCTTGCGGTGCAGGTACCTTAACTGCTAATCATGTCAAGGATAGGCAGGATGCAAATCCAACAAGAATTGGTCATATTTTTTGTGAATTTCTCTTAGCAAGCCCTAACCTTAATCAATAGACAGGTTAGGATGCTTGTCATAAATATGCAAATTGTAAACTTTTGTAATGGGAATGTAAACCTCAACACAAAACAATCATCCCCTAGGAAATATGGTATGAAAGGGGTTAGGGGTTTAGTCAAGACTTTGGAACTAGGCATAAATAACTTCAATCAGCCTAGACTATTCAAAACGCTGATTTTTTTCAGACCAACGCTGAAGGGTATATTTTTGGCGATTCTCCACTAATAATACAGAATAACTTGTGGTGGGTAATTTAGCGATCGCCGTTAATATCTGCAAATTATTGGGTTTAAATTCGGAGTAAATCACTTTACCATTGTCTGAGAATATCAGAGTCCGGAGTTGTTTGCTGGTTTTTGTCTGGTTCTGAGAGTTGGCTTGCTTCCAAATATTAATTACTTCTGGAGGAATTGTTACTATTATTTCATCCCTATTGTCATTGGTAACATCTAAAATTTGTACGGGTAAATTTGCTAGTTGTTGGCGCAGTTGTGAAAGATGGGGATTTATGTCTGGGGAGATATCACCGGATGTTTGTAGTAAGCGCCAAATCCTTTGTATCATCGCTTCTGCTTTTTCTGGTTGTTGCTGATACAGAAGCTCAAAATTCATGGGAGATGGCTGCACCCATTCCAATGCTCCATGAGTCATAGCTAAGGGTTGCAGTTGATGATTAACATTGCCATTTTCTGACTCGGTGGTAGTTGTGGTGGTGGCTAATAGAGTTAATACACCATTTTGTAATTTTACAGCCTTCAAACTAGCGATCGTATTCTGTTGTTGTTTGTTTGGTAGCCAGGTAATAATGTCGATGGTTGAATTAGGTTGAATCCCCAGTTTTTTTTGCAAGTATTGGCTAGGAGAATCTGAGGGTAATTTCAAATTTTCAAAAGGCAAATATCGCCATTTTTCGCCATCATGAAAGGCTATAACCTCTATTTCCGACCAAATTTGATTTTTTTTGGGTACTAAGTCTTCTTTACTATCCAGGGGTAGCCATGCTGAACCTTTCACAGCGACATTTTTTTTGGCTGTACCCACAATTCGACTAGGATGGGTGGAATTAACTTGTGTGGAAAAAACTTCACCATTAAGTTGTGCTAACAGCCTTTTAACCTGGCTACGGGTTGATGAAGTTACCTGAGATTGTTTATTTAACCAGGAATTGGCCTTTTTTTCCCCTGCTTGGGCTGCTAGAATTAGTGCTCCCCAGATTTGGACTTCCGCTCTTTTGGGATTAACTTTCAAGGCTGCTTGGGTACGCTTCCACAATCTACCCCCATCAGCTTTTAATAAATTAGCTATTTCTTGAGAATTTTGAGGTGACTTTGTAAATGTTTGTAAAGCTTTTTCCCAACGGCCATCGATCACATATGCTAATACTTGTTGACTGGGAGCAGCCCAATTTTTATCTGCTTGCACCTTGGTAAGTTTTGAGTGTAAACGAATTAAATCAACTTGTTGTTGAGCCGCCCCAGGGAGTAATCCTTGACGTTGTTTTTTTATAAATTGTAACCATTGCCAAGCAGGTGTCCACAATCCACTGCGAGCAATAACTAAAGCCTTTTCATAACCCCCATCACCCATAGCTGGTTGTTCCAGGGTAATTTCTTGGAGCTGGAAGGGATTGAGAAATAACTTAATAGGTTTTAGTTGATAAACCTTGAGTAGTGGTTCTAAGCCAATGGTTTGTTCTACTACTAGTTCCTTTTCTTTGTCACCTGTTATCTGTTGCCATTGGGGTAATTTCCCTGAAGGACTAGTCCAAGACAACATTTGCTGGAGGCGATCGCGTTGGGGATTGTAAAATACAATATGTCCGTAGGCAATCCCCTTGGTTCCTTGCTGTCGTTTACCCTGTAAATAAAACCAGAACCCGGAAGATGGAGCACCATGTTGATAAAGTCCCACTTTACTTAAAGGTAAAGAAATATTACTACTTTGGTTTACCCTTTCAGCCTCACTTAAGGGAGCTGTGACAAAAGATTCTTCTGGCCCTACAATTGGTAATTTAGTTACCAAATAGTAATACTTTGCTGATTGGGATTGCCATTCCACCTCTTGAGCTTGTTGATAAATCCTCAGTTCAGTAATTTGTTCGCAATTTGACTGACAGTTAGGGTGACGGCGCAACACTGGTAATAGAAAAGATTTTTGGGAATTTTTGCCTTGACTATTCACAGGAATAGTTTCCCCAATTTGTAACTTTTGTTGCTTGAGATTAGTTGTAATTTCTGTCAGGGTTTGGGGAGGTTCTCCACGAGATAAAGAAACACGTGCCCACACTGGTAACAATTGATTCAGCCACCCCAAGTCCGAGGGATTAAATATAAATAAAATACTTACCCAAGCCAGACTAACTAACACACCACCACTAGCTAGCAAAAATGCGATCGCTACTGTCTGAGAAATAAATTTGCGGTCATTTTGTGTAGATTTAGCTTTTTGATCGTTATTATATTTTTTTCCCTTAATTTTAATTACTCTTCGTTGTACTTTTTTCACCTTTTGATTGCCAGTGGAAGAATAATAACGGTGTATTGGTTTTTTATATGGTTTTGGGGATGAATTAGGGGAGGGGTTGGCCATAGAACTTTTCAGTATAAATAATGGCTTTTTATTTATTTTCCTATTCTTTTATACTCCCATGCACTCAAATATGACCAGCACATCAGTCAAGAAGAGACGGGGAGACGGGGAAAGAGAGAGACGCGGAGACACATCCCGCTCCGCGTCCCTGCGTTATCCGGTTGAAGAGTTATGCTGGTGTGAAATGCAACAATTGGATTTTCTATGACATACATCACCCAGAAAACCCTGCTTTGCCGTTCTTTCCCGCCCTGCAATGAATTGCGGGCTAATAAACCAAGTACGTTCAAACGTACTGAAATACTTGTTACATCGGAATGATTGGTCATAACCCCCAACCAATTCGCCCACAATATCATTTATTCGTGTAAGCTCCCCTACTCCCTACTCCCCTGCTCCCTGCTCCCCTGCCTCTTCCTGACACGGTAATTTAAGAATACTTCTTGCTCAACTTGATTTATGGTCAATAACTCTAAACGTGGTGCTAGCTGTGATAAAAATCCCTGACCTTCAACTGGTGTAGGTGCAGTCTTACCACCTAAAATTAATGGACAAATTGTCAGCCATAATTCATCAATTAAATCTAATTCCATCATCTCCCCTACTAAAATACCCCCTCCTAACACTGCTAAATGTGCTATACCGAGAGTGGCTAAATGTGTTAGTGCTGCTGCAATATCGATTTTGCCCATTCGTGTTTCTAACACCAGTATTTTGTCAAAAGTTATCTGGGAGGAATTATCTATAACTTGGCATTGCTTCCAAACATCTGCTCCCATAGAGGAAGTTAACAACCACCGGGGAACGGGTTGGGAAAAAAAACGACTTTCCGGATCTATTTGAGCCGATTTTGAAACTACAATATGAATTGGCTGTAGTGGTTGACCCCTCTGTTCTCTTTGTTGCAGCAATTTTGGATTGGATATAGTCAATGTTGTATTATAAGCCCGGAGGGTTCCAGCACCAAATAACACAGCATCAGCAGCAGCTATACGCTGTTGTAAATGCATTTTATCTGTCTGAGAACCGAATCTAGCTGGCGATCGCATGAAATCTGCTATTTTGCCATCTGCACTCATTGCCAATACCACTGTTGTATGAGGACGATTGAACATGAAAGTATGCCAAATCCTATTTGTTTAACAATAAACCTGAGGTTTCAGTATATTAATGTAGCAATTAATGTTAGCTGCCCATCTAATTTACTCAGTAGACCTAGGTATTTAAAGCAGGATGCAATTATTAATAATGATTATACTTTGATGACAATTAAAAGTAATTCTTATGATTTAACTAAATATCTACGACAAACCAATTTAATTGCATATTGTGGTTGTTATGGTTTGCATTATGCCAAGAGAGACTGGTGATGTCTAAATCGCGTCAATCATCCTTTCGGAAAATTTTAATGTCGAGAATCTTACTAACATTTTTGCCAGTGTTATTGGTAGGAGAAATTCTCGCTTTAAATAAGGCTCGTTCAACTCTTTTGGCAACTGCTAGACGAAATTTAACAGCAAGTGCTATTTCTCGGAGAGAGCAAATTTTAGCAGCAATCACATCTCTGAAAAGTAGTTTACAACTTGCTAGTCAAACAAGCATATTACAGAAAGGTTCACCTGCCGAAATCGAGGAATTTCTGATTCAATTAAGTAGACAATTACCTAGCCAGATTAAGTGTACTCAGTTGACAGATATACGCAATGGTGATCTGATTACTAGTACATGTAGTGATAAACCTATTGCCCAGTTACAATTACCTTTATCTGGTGAGAGCTTCCAGCTCGCAACTGTATTAAATCCTCAACCAGGAGTTACGGGTATAAGCAATCAAAATAGTCAATTACAGCTATTACTGTCTGTACCTGTATATAACTCCGCAGGAGAATTACTCTATGGTTTAAGTGTGCAATCGGTTGTTTATCAGGAAATACAGGGAAAGCCTGATTCTCTTATGGGAAATACCATCATCATTGCTGAAGATGGTACTATTTTGGCTCATCCTCAACTCCAAAGAGTCGGAAAGAATATCGCCACACCTACAAATAATGCTGCAATTCAAAAAATTATTAAAAATGCGCTGATAGAGTCAGAAGTAGAAGAAAAAGAACCGATTAACTTACGCTTGCAGTCAGACAGTGAATTTATCATAGGTTATGCAGCAATTCCCAACATTGCCAATATACAACCACAACAGCAATGGATTATTATCACCTTTACTAGCTTAGATAATGCTCTATTAAGTTTAGAAGAAATTAAACTCGTTTTGATTGTGTTGGCGGTGGGTTTAATAGGTGCGAGTTTGTTAACATCACTATATTTGGCTCCATATCTAGCTCGCCCGGTAGAAAAATTACGTGATTATGCCTTGAACCTAAATCTCAATCTAGAGAATCAAGGTATAGAATCAATTCCTGATGATTTAGAAATTAGGGAATTTAACCAATTAGCTCAAGCAATAAACCAAATGGTTGAAAGGCTGAAATCTTGGGCAGAAGAATTAGAATTAGCTTGGAAAGAAGCAAAAACTGCAAATCAAGTCAAAAGTCAATTTTTAGCAACTACTTCCCATGAATTGAGAAATCCTCTCAATATTATTATTAATTGCATACGTTTGGTTACAGATGGGTTATGTGATAACCGAGAAGAAGAAATGGATTTTCTTCAACGTGCAGATGAGACAGCTATCCATTTATTAGGAATTATTAATGATATCCTAGATATATCGAAGATAGAAGCTGGAAAACTTGCAGTTATTAAAGAACCGATGGATCTGCGAAAATTATTGCTGGAAATAATTAATTTGCAGTCAGTTAATATTCAAAAAAAGGTTTACAATTACAATGTCAATTAGTTGATCAAGAAATACCTGTCAATGCAGATCCAGCTAAACTGAAACAGGTAATTATTAACGTTATTGGCAATGCAACAAAATTTACAGAAAATGGAAGCATTACTGTAAGTACAGAAATTCAACCCTCTAATACGGAAAAATCTTGCGTAGTTGTCACAATCAAAGATACAGGTATTGGTATTGATCCTAGTCAACAAAGTAAATTATTTCGCCCATTTGTTATGGTAGATGATCCTTCTAAGTAAGTCGGCAC
>NZ_FYBH01000370.1 GCF_900185595.1 Calothrix rhizosoleniae SC01 | reverse complement strand
AATATCGATCATTAACTTTCTAGCTGCTAGTTATAGCATAGCTGCCTTTTGCTATAACTAGCAGCATCTTCACCCAGAAAGCATTAAAATACTTTAAGTAACTGTGTTTTTATCTTAAGTTGCTGGTAAAGCAAAGAAGTATATGACTGACGTTCCCGTAAATCGCATTCGTAACTTTTGTATTATTGCCCATATAGATCACGGGAAATCAACCCTTGCCGATCGCTTGCTGCAAGTCACTGGTACTGTGGAAAGGCGGCAAATGAAGGAACAGTTCCTCGACAATATGGATTTGGAACGGGAGCGCGGCATTACAATTAAGCTGCAAGCGGCCCGAATGAATTACAAGGCTAAGGATGGACAGGAGTATGTACTGAATTTAATTGACACTCCTGGACATGTTGATTTTTCTTATGAGGTATCTCGTTCTTTAGCAGCTTGTGAAGGTGCTTTACTGGTGGTGGATGCTTCTCAAGGGGTAGAAGCACAAACCTTGGCAAATGTATATTTAGCACTGGAGCATGATTTAGAAATTATCCCTGTTTTAAATAAAATTGATTTACCTGGAGCAGAACCAGAGCGAGTTATTGGCGAAATTGAAGAAATTATTGGCTTGGATTGTAGCGATGCTATCCAAGCTTCTGCTAAGGAAGGTATTGGTGTTGATGATATTTTAGAGGCAATTGTTAAGCGCATACCACCACCCCGCGACACCATACAAGAGCCTTTGCGGGCACTAATTTTTGACAGCTACTATGACAGTTATCGAGGGGTAATTGTTTACTTTCGAGTCATGGATGGTACTGTCAAAAAAGGCGATCGCATTAACCTGATGATATCAGGTAAGGAATACGATATTGATGAGTTGGGGGTGCTCTCTCCAACCCAAAAGCCTGTGGAAGAACTACACGCAGGGGAAGTAGGCTATATTTCAGCAGCAATTAAAGCCGTTAGTGATGCGCGGGTAGGGGATACCATTACTTTAGCTAAATCTATGGCTCCAGAGCCATTACCAGGCTATACAGAGGCAAATCCGATGGTATTCTGTGGCATGTTCCCCATTGATGCAGATCAATTTGAAGATTTGCGAGAGGCATTGAATAAGCTCAAACTCAATGATGCAGCGTTGCAATTTGAGCCGGAAACCTCTAGTGCTATGGGTTTTGGCTTCCGTTGTGGTTTCCTGGGTTTGCTACACATGGAAATTGTCCAGGAACGGTTGGAACGGGAATATAATCTGGATTTAATTATTACTGCTCCTTCCGTAGTTTACCGGGTAACAACGGTGAAGGGTGAGGAAATGTATATTGATAATCCTAGCCATCTACCTGCTCCCAATGAAAGGGAAAAAATTGAAGAACCCTATGTGAAGGTAGAGATGATTACTCCAGAAACATTTGTGGGGACCTTGATGGAGTTGTCACAAAGTCGTCGGGGTATATTTCAGGATATGAAGTATCTCACCCAAGGGCGCACTACTTTAACTTATGAGTTACCCTTGGCGGAAGTAGTTACGGACTTTTTTGATCAAATGAAGTCGCGATCGCGGGGATATGCGAGTATGGAGTACCATTTAATTGGCTACCAGGAAAATCCTTTAGTCCGGCTAGATTTAATGATTAATGGCGATCCTGTAGATTCCCTTGCCATGATTGTCCACCGAGATAAAGCTTATGGTGTGGGCAGATCAATGGCAGAAAAGCTGAAAGAACTTATCCCTCGTCATCAATTTAAAGTTCCCATCCAAGCTGCGATCGGTAGTAAAGTGATTGCCAGCGAACATATTCCCGCTTTACGTAAGGATGTACTGGCGAAGTGTTACGGTGGTGACATCAGTCGTAAGAAGAAACTACTACAAAAACAAGCAAAAGGTAAAAAGCGGATGAAATCTGTGGGTACTGTTGATGTCCCCCAAGAAGCATTTATGGCTGTTTTACGCTTAGATACACAGTAAGCAAGTTATTCAGTAATACCAAAATCCCTGGTTAGGTGAGAAGGGAAAAGGGAAGGAGGGAAAGAGAAAAAGAGTGGAAGAGGGAAAGAGTGGAAGAGGGAAAGAGTGGAAGAGGGAAAGATAAAAAATCTTAACTCTCAACCATCACTCCCTCACTCCCTCACTCCATCACTCCCTATACTCCCTAGGGTTGCTGAAGATGGTATGAGTTCCCATTTCCTAATTATCACTTGAATTTTTTAGGGGATGGGGCTGAAACCAGAAGCGAATGTTTTCTCCTTCTACTACCACCTCTCCTTCTCCAGTTTGAATGTAGAGTTTTCCCTGATTAAGACTAATATTCAAATTGCTACTGATGTCATCCTCCAATAAAGGTAAGGACGGATCTAATAGTTGATCGTATTCACTATCCTTAGCTCTAGATATCAAAGCAGATTGTGATCTTAATTGTTGATTATTTATTGGCTCGTCAGCAATAGTTTGTAAAACTTGATCATCATTATCATGACTAATTTGATATCTAGATGTTTCCTCTGGATTATCCAACCAGACTAAATAGTCCGATAAGTGTAACATTATTTCATCAGTAGCGGTGGTAATATATACATTTTCTTGACTAAATTCTACAGCTTCAACTTTTTGCCAATTATTCTCAGTAGCTACTAGCAAATCGGGCAGAAAAAAATGTAAACCTGACTTTATTTGCTGATATTGATGGTTACGCCAATGCCGCCATAAGACCCTAACTTCTGTAAAGTTCATTTTATAGTTGTCAGGAATGGGAAAATAATCATATTTAGTCCATCCATTATCTGTACTTTTTATTGGCATTAAATGATGCTCTAGTAGTACCTGGTTCATCAATTGCCAATAGCGAGATTCACGGTTGACGAGAAATGACTGAAAGTTGCTTTCTTCATCAACATTAGCCAACATATTTCCACTCTTTGTCATCAACAGAATTTTTTTACAGGCTGTTTCTATACGCAAATTCTGGTTGAACCATAATTCCGTTTCTCCCTGTACAAATTTCCGGATTAGAGTGATATCGTCAACTATATTCATAACTCATTTTTGGTAGCTAGATGCCTACCTGGAAACTGCCGTATATTAACACCAATCAGCAATGAAAAAGTGATTAATTACACATTCAGTTTAAAAAATAATATTCCGGATTATTAATCTATCAGATTGTAAAGATTCCTTTAATATAAAAACTCCAGCGTTTATAGAAATTTATTTTTTTGATATTTTACTAAGTAAAAATACGTATTTAAATATAATGATAATACTATAGGGATGGTAGAACTTACTTGCAAATATAGCGCTACGCAATTATGTTAGGACATTGTTGAAAGCTGAAACCTATGAGCAGTAAACTTATTACTTGCGCGTAGCGCTATAATACAGCAGGTTGCAGGTATTTGGCTTTTAATGCTTAATTTTCGGCTGTTTTTGGTTTCATCACTACCACACCATAAGCATCCGGAGATAGATATGTTTGTGCAGCTTGCATTAAGTCCTCACCACTTTGTTGATGAATATGTAAGGGATAATCAAAAGCTGGTTCCAAATCTCCTACTAATGATTGATAATAACCATATAAATTGGCGCGATCGCTTGGTTTTTCATTACCAAAAATAAACCTATTAGCCACTCTTGTGCGGATGCGGGCAATTTCTGCATCTTGCACTATTTCTGTGTGTAGCTTACGGATATGAGTAGCGATCGCAGCTTCTACCACAGGGATATTTTCCACGGTACACTGTGCAGAAATATAAAAGATACCCTGGAGCCGATTAGTTATATTACTCACAGAAATATGGGTAGCAATACCCCTCTCTTCTCGTAAATCCCTAACTAACCTTGATGTTCTTCCCTGTCCTAAAATCCCCGCCAATACATCCAAAGCATAGGTTTCTTCCAACTGCATCATACCAGGAACCCGCCACACCATCACCAATCTAGCTTTTTGCAGACTTTCATCAATAAATTCTTGGCGAATAATTTCAGTAAATGGTAATTCTGTATCAGGCTCTACTGGAGTAAAACTAACCCCTGAACCTTGATTTTTACTTGCTTGTGAAAATCCCTCCGTAATCGCATCGATCAACTCTTCCACGGGTAAATTACCTACAGCCACCGCCGTCATGGAACGGGGTTGATACCAAGTTTCATGGAAATCCCGCATTTGCTGGGGTTTAAGTTGAGAAATTACCGCCTCTGGACCCAATACCGGACGTTTATAAGGTAGTTTATTAAATGCAGTTTCCATCGCCCTTCTAAAGGTACGACGACGGGGATTATCTTCAGAGCGCCTAATTTCCTCCAAAACTACCAACCGTTCCTGCTCAAAAGCATGATCAGGTATACTTGCATTTGTGACCACATCAATTTGTAAGGTTGCTAATTCCACAAAGTCCTGGGGAGCAGTAGTAATGTAGTAATGAGTATAATCTTGACTAGTAGCTGCGTTAGTCACCGCCCCCCGTTCTTCTATGCGACGTTCAAATTCACCACTTGCCAGTTTCTCCGTACCTTTAAACATCATGTGCTCTAAAAAGTGAGCCATGCCATTGATATTATCAGACTCAATGGCGGAACCAATATTAACCCACAAGTTGAGATTAACTGCTTCCACAGGTATTTGCTCGGCGATGATAGTCAAACCATTGGATAACTGACGTAGCACAGGTGCATTCAAACGGGGAAATTTCAGCAGGGTTGATGTCATTGGTAAATTGGTAATGCTCCTACTTTTATATGTTGGCATAGAAATTTAATTGATGACCGAAGAAGAAAAGAATACAAGCCCCTAACTTTATTTATGGATCAATAATTAATAATTGTGCCGCGATGCATAATACCCTGTCCGGTTAAATACTTATCATTAGGACTGCAAGGGGGCAGGGGGAGAAAGAGTTTGGGTGATTTTTGCATGGATGGCAATATCATAAGTAATCAGGCGGACATGATATAAGTACTCTTTCGCAATAATTAGTTTATTGATGCAGTTGCTCATGGGGAAACCCCCAAGAACTCACTGTATTTAGATATGGAGTCAATCCAAAATCCAAAATCTAAAATTGTTATGACTGCAATGGAGTCAATCTAAAATCTAAAATCTAAAATCTAAAATTATTATGACTGCAATTGCAACATGGATAAAATGTCTAATTTAATTCTGGTGGTGGACGATGATCAATTATTGCGGATGCAAATGCGTACGCTATTAGAAGGTGAAGGATATGAAGTCCTAGAAGCAGTTAACTGTGAGGATGCAGTTTCTTTATATACTCAGTTCCAACCAGACATGGTACTGTTGGATGTAGTAATACCAGGAATGGATGGGATAATTTGTTGTCAGAGATTGCGGCAAATCCCTGGCAAGGAAAATATACCTATATTAATAATTACCACTATTGATGATTCGGCATCCGTAGAGAAAGCTTTTGCAGCAGGTGCTACGGATTATGTTACCAAACCAATGCAATTGTTTGTATGGCGGCAAAGAATCCATCGTCTTCTGGAAGCTAGTCATACCTTTGAAAAATTACGCCAACAAAGTGAACAGGCGCAAACTCAAGAGGCACAACTGAGGGTGGCACTGTCAGCAGCACATATGGGTACTTGGGAGTGGAATATTATCACTCAAAGAGTAATTTGGTCAGATAATAAGGAAGCAATATTTGGCTTGGAGAAAGGCTCTTTTGATGGTACTTATGAGGCTTTTATTAATTGTATTCATCCCGAAGATCGTGATTTTGTCAATGATTACATCCAACAGACTATTGAATCAGGTAGAGAATACAATCTAGAGTTTCGAGTTTTGACGCCCGATGGTAACATCCGTTGGATAGAAAGCAAAGGTAAAGTGTTTCGTGACTCTGCTGGGGTAGCAGTGAAGATGTCTGGGATAGATATAGACATTACTGCTCACAAGCAAGGAGAGTCAGCACTGAAGGAAAGTGAAGAACGCTGGCAATTAGCACTGCGGGGTAATAATGATGGGATTTGGGATTGGAATGTGAAGACTAATGAAGTGTTCTTTTCCGCCCGATGGAAAGCAATGCTTGGTTATGAGGAACATGAGATTACAAACCATATAGATGAATGGGCAAAACGCACCCATCCCGATGATATTGCCTGGGTGATGCAAGTAATTCAAGATCACTTTGACAAGAAAACCCCGTTTTATATCAGCGAACATCGAGTCTTGTGTAAAGATGGCAGGTATAAATGGATTTTAGATCGGGGGCAGGCATTGTGGGATGAAGATGGTAATGTAGTGAGGATGACAGGCTCACATACGGATATTACTGAACGTAAATTAGCAGAAGAAGAATTACAGCGTCAGAACTTGCGATCGCAATTATTCGCTAATATTACCTTAAAAATTCGCCAATCTTTGCAAATTGATGACATTCTCCAAACCAGCGTGACTGAAGTACAAAAATTACTCCAGGCAGACCGAGTATTAATCGTTAAATTGCTCCCAGATGGTGTCATTGCAGTTGCGGAATCAGTAGTTTCCGGTTTTCCTGTGGTTTTAGGAAAACATATCACTGACCCCTGTTTTGAATCGGATTATACAGAACTTTATGGTCAAGGACGAATTAATGCCATTAACGATATCCACCAAGCTAAAATTCAACCTTGCCATGTGGAATTGCTGGAAAGATTTGCCGTCAAAGCAAATTTGGTCGTTCCGATTATGCACCAAAATAAGCTTTGGGGGCTATTAATTGCCCATCAGTGTGCTCATACTCGTCAGTGGAATGGATGGGAAACACAATTATTGCAGCAACTGGCAGATCAAATTGGTGTTGCCCTAGCACAAGCTACACTTTTAGAAACAGAAACTCGCCAGCGTCAAGATTTGGTTCGTTCCAATGAAGAGTTACAACAATTTGCTTTTATTGCTTCCCACGATTTGCAAGAGCCTCTCCGGAAAATCAAAACCTTTGGCGATAGACTGAAAATTACCTGTGGTGATGCCCTAACTCCCAAAGGGCGTGATTACTTAGACCGAATGCAAAATGCTGCTTCGCGAATGCAGACACTAATTGAAGACTTATTGACCCTGTCAAGAGTTACCTCCAGAGGAGAGCCTTTTATCCGAGTCAATCTCATCCAAATTGCCCAGGAAGTAATATCTGATTTGGAAATTCCCATTCAGCAAACTGGGGCGACAGTAGAAGTACAAGATTTACCTAATATTGTTGCTGATCCCTTACAAATGCGCCAATTGTTACAAAACTTAATTGGTAATGCTTTAAAGTTCCATCGTCCAGAAACATCACCCATTGTCAAAATTTATAGTCAAGATCATCAATCCCAAGTAAATAAATATGCAGGTAGTGAATGTTTTCAATTGATTATAGAAGATAATGGAATTGGGTTTGAAGAAAAGTACTTACAACGTATATTTAATGTTTTTCAACGGTTGCATGGTCGTAGTCAATACGAAGGAACTGGTATTGGTCTAGCAATTTGTAAAAAAATTGTTGAACGTCATCATGGGAGTATTACTGCTAGGAGTCAACCAGGACAAGGGGCTACTTTTATGATTACATTACCAATCCATTTATATTAAGGTAAGGCTAAGTAGCTTTAACAGTTATCAACTGTTAGCAACTTCATGAACAAATCATTCAAAGTTGGAGAGGATGATACAGGATTTTGCGAATCAATGAAGTACTAATATCAATCATAAAGCTATTGTGGTATGGGCATTATCGCCAGACCATTTGTACTTCACCCATATGAGATATGCCGTAAATTTAGAAATGTTTTAGTATTGATTTAAAAAGAGAATAAATATAAAATATCGTAATGTAAAAATAGTTTAGATATAAAAAAAAACAATGTTTAGCCCTTAGTTTATCAATATGGGACATTGATAATTC
>NZ_FYBH01000358.1 GCF_900185595.1 Calothrix rhizosoleniae SC01 | reverse complement strand
TATTATACAACTTGCGTAAGTTCTGATATTTATTAAGTAAAAATCAAGCTGCTTATCAATTGTTACTGTAAATACAGTTGTAAATAAAAATGCAATTATTCATGTTTTTAATAGTTATGTATAAATTTTAAGTTTATGACCTTGATTTTCCAGACAAATGCTGATGTTTGATTAAAAATTAAAGATGGTAGATAAATAAATAATAATTATTGAATATAAACTATGCTATTTAATTCTCTAGAATTTATATTTTTATTTTTGCCACTGAATATATTAATTTTTTTGCAAATTGGTAAATTAGGAAATTATCGATTTGCAATATTATTTTTGATTACGACTTCTTTGTTTTTTTATGCTTGGTGGAATCCATCTTACTTACCACTATTGATATTTTCAGTAATCTTCAATTACTTTGTAGGTTTAGCTTTAAACAAAAAAACAAAAAAATATATTCACAAGAAATTAACCCTAATAATAGGTATTATAGTAAACCTGGCTCTAATTGTTTATTTTAAATATGCAAACTTTTTAGCATCTACAGTTAGTGATATTACAGGAATAAATTTTCATCTCGATAATATTATTTTACCTTTAGCAATATCATTTTTTACGTTCCAGCAAATTTCTTATTTAGTAGATGCTTACAAAGGGGAAATAAAAGAATAAGTAAGTCGGCACAATAAAACCAAACTATGTGGAGAAAAGTAAATAAGGCTAAAACCCTTTTTCCCCCTGCTCCCTGCCCCCTGCCCCCTGTCTTATCCAAACGATAATTTTTTACGCCTACCTACTTATAACTTTCTAGATTATTGTTTGTTTGTAACTTTTTTCCCACAGTTAATTGCTGGGCCAATTGTACATCATAAAGACATAATATTTCAATTTGATAATAAACATATCTATCGATACAATCCGGAAAATATAGCAATAGGTATCACTATTTTTAGTATTGGATTATTTAAAAAGGTTGTATTTGCAGATACAATTGCTGTTTATGCTACTCCAACTTTTAATGCTGCATCCCAAGGTATAGCTCCTACTTTTATTTCTGCTTGGATTGCGGCTTTAGCATATACATTGCAACTTTATTTTGATTTTTCTGGTTATTCAGATATGGCGATTGGGATAGCGAGGATGTTTGGAATTAAGTTACCAATTAATTTTAATTCTCCTTATAAAGCTATAAGTATTATCAATTTTTGGCGGAGATGGCATATTACTCTTTCTAATTTTTTGCGAGACTATCTTTATATTCCTCTAGGTGGTAGTCGTCAAGGTAAACTTCGCCGTAACTTTAATTTATTAATTACTATGCTATTAGGTGGAATTTGGCATGGTGCTGGTTGGACTTTTGTCTTTTGGGGTGGTTTACATGGAATTTATTTAATTATTAATCATCAATGGCGTTCCTTGCGAAAATCTTTAGGACATGATTTGAATAATACAAATTGGTTAGATAGAGGTTTTGGCTGGCTATTAACGTTTATTGCAGTTGTAATTAGCTGGGTTATCTTTCGTGCAGAAAGTATGAATAGTGCTTTTATCCTTTTGCAAGGAATGATTGGCTTAAACGGTATCTCTATTTCAGAATCATTTTCATATCAATCTGTTTTCTGGATTATTTCTTTATTGATAATTGCTTTATTTACACCGAATACACAAGAATGGATGACATCTTATAATCCTGCCTTAAATCATAGCCAAGCAAGTAATTACTCAGCTGATAATCTACATTTATGGAAAAGATTGCAATGGAGACCAAATCCAGTTTGGGCTATGATTACAGCTTCTATGACTGTAATTGCCCTATTAAAGCTGACAAAAGTTAGTGAATTTTTGTACTTCCAGTTTTAAATTATTTGCCAAGGGTTTAAAATGTTTAGTAATTATTTAAAGTTATATTTTCTTGTATCAAGTTTAATTATTTCATTCGTTGGATCAATAAATTATATTATTGATCCTTTATGGTATGGAAAAGGGAATAAATTGAATGGAATCAATATGCCTTTTAATGAACGTCTGACAAAAACAAATTTATACTTAAAAAATATAAATAAATATGATTGTTTGATTTTTGGTAGTTCTAGAACTACTTTATTGAATGCTTATTCACTGAAAAATAATAATTGTTTTAACTATTCTTTTAGTGCCGGAAGAATTGCAGAATTTGTTAAATATGCTGAATATGTGAAAGAAAAGGGTGCTAACCCGAAAAAAATTTATATCGGCGTTGATGCTTTTAACTTTGATGCGACAAAAATTGAGTATGATATTACTATTTCAAAACCGAAACCTATATATAAATCTTATTTATTCTCATTAGATACTTTATGGCTTTCTACTAAGACAATTTTATCAAAAAAAGATTTTTTTAGATTTTATGATGATAGATTTAAAGTAAAAGTTTTTGCAGATGCTCCGAAGTATCAACCTCAATTAGTCGAACATCGAGCCCAGAATCAAGATAATTGCTATTTGAAGAGTATTTCTGATTATAAAAACTAAAAATATATTTCCTAATGCTGAGTTTATTACCTATGTTCCCCCTATCTCAGCATGGAAATTTTATAATGAAATTTATTCTACTGGACTATTTGATTGTAAATTGAAAGGAATTTATCAAGTTTCCCAAGTCTTTGATACTATGTATGACTTCTCATATGTATCACCGTTAACGACGAATATTAATAATACATATGATGGAAGCCATTTTTACCCAAAAATAAATGATAAAATTGCTGAGGTCATTGAAGGGGAAAAATCAAATTTTGGGATTAGAGTAGATAAATTAAGTTTAGATGATTATCAAAAATTTCATAAGAAAAAATTAAAGCTCTTTTTAAAGAAGCAAGGGCAAGTAAAACTTTGGAAGGGTTAAGCGTTGGTTGGGTGTTTAAGTCCCCCACTAACACTGACTACGAATTGGGGAGGACTTAAACCAATGCTAATTTAAGATACAAGGAGAAAGAAGAAATGAGTTTGAAAATGAATAAATATATATTCCTTGTTCTATTTTTATGCTCACTATTCCTGTTTACTTGTTCTAGTTCTCAGCCCCTTGCTACCACAACTCCAATACGTGTGATGTCCCTGGGAGACTCAATTTGTCGTGGTAATATGTCATTTTTGCGACCAGTAGTAGCAAAAAGTGGGCTGAATATTGATTGGGTGGGTACGAAAAAAAATGGCCCATCACCAGATCCGGAGAATGAATGTCATGGAGGATGGAAGGCTGCTGAAGTGATTGGAGCCATGCCACCTCCATCATGGGTAAGCCGAGATGTACCAATACTTTCCCATTGGGTATCCAGTACAAAGCCTAATATTGTTTTGATGATGTTGGGTACCAACGATTTTTTTAATGGTGGTAATCCAAAAAAAGTACCAGAACACTTAGAGAACATCATCGATACTATTCACAAAAATAATTCAAATACTCACATTGCTGTTGCTTCAATCACTCCCTTTGGATGGTCAAGTGGTAATAAAAAGGTGAGTTCACTTAATGTTCAGATTTCCGGATTAGTTAAAAAGAAACAGGCTGAAGGCAAAAAAGTCCACTTTGTTGATATGTTCTCAGCAGTTCCCTTATCTGGTCTGTCTGCAGATGGTGTACATCTCAATGATAAAGGTAATCGAGCTATGGCTAATACATGGCTTACTGCTTTGAAAAAAATCATCAAAGAGAATGGCAAGTTTACTCAAACTACAATTCCCACCAAGATTGCTTCTCCATCATCAAAGCAAAATTCTGCCCAGGTTAGTCAGGCTACTCCCAATCAAACTCCCACACGCAAAAAAAATCCTACAACCAGGGATAAATTAATTTGGCCTTTTGCATCCACATCTATTTGGAATTTACCCATTGGTTCAGGTGCCCGTTACATTCCAGCTAATATTGGTAAGGCGGGATATGCTGGAGCCGATCAGGAATATTTTTACAAGTTGAAGTCTGGTGATCCTTTGCGTCCAGTATATGCCCCTGGCTCATGGACTAAGCGTTGTGCAGACAAAAAGACTAAATCTATGGGTATTTCCCTACCAATTCCCGATGATTTAATTATTCCAGATGCCACAATCAAGCCACGCAACACACCTAATAATGTATCGGCTTTTCTGATGCCAGATGGTAAAACTTTAGTGCAAATAGCACCTCTGACTCGTTGTCAACGTGGTGGTGCAATTTATGGCTGGCGTTATTCACCAGATAGTGATATTTACGGAGATGGCATAGGTGGAGCGCATTTTGGCTCTGGACTTTCTAGTATTGGTGGTTCTATTCGTAAAGGTGAACTCACTAACAATGAGCCTATTCGTCATGCTTTAAAAGTTCTGATATTTTCCGAAAAATATCTTTATTATTCTAAGTCTTTGCCGGGATATCGTTGGCCTGCGGATCGTGCTGATAACTATGCAGCCCAAAGGTATCGTGGTAAAAATCCTGCACTTGTACAAGGTTCATTACTGGCAATTCCCCCAAAGGTAACTGAAAGTAGCCTCAAGTTAAAGACACCGGCTGGTAAGAAGTTGTTTCATGCTTTGCAAGATTATGGTGCTTATATTGTTGATGATGCTGCCTGGGATGCACATTATTTTGCTGTGGAAAAAGGTGTATCAGAAGAATTTCATGCCACTTATGGTTATAAATTCAGTGGTAGGAGCGGAAAATTTTATGATGATGTTATGAGCCTATTCCAAGCTATGCATATTGTTGATAATAATACACCTAACAGTATTGGTGGGGGAGGAAAGAGACGAGCTGCTTTGGCTCCACCTATTAGGAATTAGGGCTATAGCGCTACGTGCAAGTAATAAGTAATAAGTTTACTGCTCATAGGTTTCAGCATTCAAATAAATCGTTCTTGCTACTGCTTGTGGATTCTGCTCTAATTCTTTTGTCTCTGGATTGAGATCAATATTAGCATCCAGTTGCTGTGCTTGTTTAAATTTAGCCACTGCACCTTCAATATCACCCTCCTGTGCTAGTTCTCTACCTTGATAAACAAAAGCTGGTGCTGCTTTGATCTCTGGATTAAAATCCAATTTTGAGTTCCATGTCTTGGCTTTTTTTAACTTCGCCACAGCCTCTTCATAATCACCCCTTTGCGCTAACGCTTCACCTTCAGTAACCAAAGTGGAAGCAGCCTCTACAAACATTTGTGGGGTTTGGCACACCTGGAGTTCTTCTAGGGTTTGCGGATGTTGAATCAGGTAATCTTGTTGCAACCAATCACACCCCTCTACCATTAACTTATCTAAATCCAAATTCCACAGTTTGATGGTGTTGTCTGCACTAGCAGAAGCAATGGTTTTGCCATCTGGGGAGAAGCTGACGCTTATAACCTTATTGCTATGTCCTTTCAAGGTTTTGATAAGTTTGCCATCAACAGTCCACA
>NZ_FYBH01000367.1 GCF_900185595.1 Calothrix rhizosoleniae SC01 | reverse complement strand
GATCAAAGGAGAAATCAACATTGCTCCAATAATTACCGCCGGACTGTTTAATACTAATCCTAAAGTCGCGATCGCAGCTGAAAATAGGACTTGTAGCCAGTAACTCACATCTTCTAAAGTTACTGAATTTAACAAGTCACAATAAATCTCTTCTCTACGGGCATTTGTAATACCCATATTTGTCGCAAACCAGTGGCGAAAACCTTTTGTAGTCTCCATTGTTGATTTTAAATAAAGGGTAGAGATTCTGTCTCTAAAATTGTTAATTAAAAATAGTTGTCTCCATCTCTGCTAACTTCAAGCGATCGCAAACACTCCAAATTTCTTGTAACATAGCCTCTAGACCAGTACCAGAAACAGAGGAAATTAAGAAAACTGGAGCATGGGAAAGATGATTTAATTCAGTTGCTAATTCTGACAAATTCAGATTTTGGCTACTTACTGCGTCAATTTTACTCAATGCTAATATCTGGGGACGTGTTGCTAAATCGTGCCCATAAGCCTTTAATTCTTGCTGAATAGTTTGGTAATCTCCCACCACATCATCACTAGTGGCATCAATCAAGTGTAGCAAAACCTGGGTACGCTCAATATGTCTTAAAAAATCATGCCCCAATCCCGCACCTTGGGATGCACCAGCGATTAATCCGGGAATATCCGCGAACACAGTCCCATCGCCAGTAGGCTTGCGTACTACCCCTAAATTGGGTACAAGAGTCGTAAAAGGATAATCAGCAATTTTGGGACGGGCTGCTGACAAAGCAGAAATGAGGGTGGATTTACCTGCATTGGGTAGTCCAATAATTCCCACCTCTGCCAATAATTTCAATTCTAAACGTAACTGCTTAATTTCCCCCGGTAATCCCGGTAAAGCGTGTTCGGGGGCACGATTGCGGTTACTTAAAAAATGTTTATTACCCAGTCCACCTTTTCCCCCTTGGGCAACTACTAGGGTTTGTCCATGAGTAATTAAATCTCCAATTACTTCCCCTGTCTCCATATCGTAGACAACCGTACCACAGGGAACTTCAATCATTAAATTCTTCCCTGATGCTCCCGTGCGATTCTTAGGACCCCCACGGGCACCATTTTCGGCTTGAAAACGATGATTATATCGGAAATCAAGCAAGGTTTGGAGATTTTCAACGGCGGTGAAAATCACTGAACCACCATATCCCCCATTCCCCCCTGCAGGACCCCCTGCGGGTACAAATTTCTCTCGCCGGAAAGCAACAATACCATCACCTCCCTTCCCAGCCTCAACTTCAATTTCAACTCGATCAATAAATTGCATGGTTCGGAACTAGTCAGTAGTTAGCAGTGAGCGGTAAATGACAACCACTCACTGGCTGAAAATATTAGCAGAGTAAATTAAGATTTTATTTACCCCCATGTATACAGTTTATGTCGGCTACTTACTACTAACTTAAATATATGGTGAAATATCCTCACCACAATCATCTGCCAAATAAGATAAGGCACGAAAACGTAAACCGACCATTTGCTCATACAGGGGATTGATTTTACACAAAGGAGGAATGTGTACTATCTTACGCCCAAATAGGGTGATATCCCGCTCAAAAGGACACTGGGAAGGGATCATTTTGCACAAGAAGCGGGCTACTCTCGGGTCTTCAATGTCTAACCCATCTAGCCAATCTCGTAAGGGATGCAGGGGATCTAGCTGGGGTTTAGATGGTTGAGTGGGAATTGCGATTGCTGCTTGCTTGCCATTTTCTAAGGTATGGCGCAGAGCCCCTAAAATATTTTCTGGCTCCCCTAAGGCTATACATAACTGGTGTAAGAGATAGTCTTCACTCTTAGAATAAGTCCCATCTGCGATCGCTACCATCACCGCCGTCCGCAAAAAATTTTCTGCTAAGGGTGTACCTTCACCCAAAACAGCCGCTAATTCTTCTGGTTCAATGGCATCGAAGGATTCTAAATTCACCCCTCCAGCCAGTTCATCTTGAGTGATACTAGTAATTAATTCTCTTTCCTGGGCATCAAAATCACCATCAGCCCAAGCAATAGTCAGCAGTCCACGTAGCCAAGCGGCAACTTGTTCACTACTGTAAGGAGATTGAACAGCACTTGTCATAAACACACGCCTCTAGCTTCTCTGAGTCCATACTAGCCTGGGTTGCGATCAGGGATTGTGGCTCGTTTTGCCAAAGCTCTGAGTAGTAAAAATGCTGGTATTCTAGGGCTGAGCTTGAGCCTTTTGCTTTTCTGAATCAAGGTCTTACGGTTCATGTCCTCTCCAAACTAACCAAAATATCATTGTTTATTCATGTTTTGAGATATTTATTGATATTTGTTTTTATATAAGTCTTCACAAATCTATAGGACTTACGTAGTCGTGACGATTGCTTCTTTGGGTTGCAATGACTATATTATGACTATGACAATCATAATAATTCCTCCAAATTTTGATATGAAATTTTGTATGTATAACTTGAGAAAATATATCTGACTTCGACTGAAGTCTCAAAATATTAAAAATGATAAAATATTTGTATAATCAAAGCAATTTATTCATATAAAAAGGCATAAAAATGTTTTATTTTGGTATTGAGCATGAAGTATCATTTATCAATCAAATGGGGAAATTTGCTGATTTCAATCAAACAAATTTTGCTGATTTTAATCAAATTGTGGAAAGATTACCCACCTACTCAACCGACTATCCCCAGTTACGTATAGGAGATGCTGGAATCAAAAAAAAGAGATGGTATATTGAAGGATTTGAAAGATTTTCCGAGTCTGCAAATGTCACCGACTGTATTCCCAAAGGGATTGAAATTAGAACAACTATCCATACAGACATTAAAACTGCTATTCAAGAATTATCAGAAAGTTTTGATTTATTGTGCGAAGTTGCTGCACAATTTGGCTTTTCACCAGTCTTGGTTAGTTTTAATCCCTTCCATTCTAGCTTTCAACCCCAACAACCATTAAACAATTATGAAATTCAACGGCGAAAAGCTTCTCCAGAAAAACAGACTGCCCATATTCCTATGTTAACCTATGGCCCAGACTTAAACATTTCCGTAGCCCAGTTATCCTATGAAGATGTAATTGATATTGGCAGAAAGCTGACTTATTACAGTCCTTATATTATACCTTTTAGTTATAGTTCTCCGTTTTACGAAGGGGATTTATGGTCTGGACTTTCTGTAAGAACATTTGTGAGAACAGGGAAAAGACCAGCAGCAATGGTATTTGTAGAAAAGAACGAACAAATTATAAAAAGTGTACCTTCATTGACAAAAATAGCACGGATTCCGGCAGAAGTGGGGAGGATTGAATTTAAAGCATTTGACAGTTGTGATGATTTTTCTATTTATGCTGGGTTGCTGGCTCTATTAAAAGGTTTAATCTTAGATAAATCACTACTAGGTAGAGCTGTAATACCAGATGCTGCTTTACATCAACTTTCGGCACAAAAAGGTTTTCACGATGAAGATATTTTTAACCATAGCCAAGCAATTTTACAAGCAGCAGAAAATGCATTGGCGCAAGACTTAGATATTCAGTATTTGCAACCCCTAAAGATGATGCTGCAAACTAAAGTAACTAAAGCTGATTGGATGATTCAAAAATTTAAGCAAATGGGTTCTATAGAAAAAGTACTGAAACAGACCTATGGAGATAAAGATTCATAATCTAATCACAAAAGTAATACCATTTTGGATTATGAAAGAATGACTGCATAATTTGTTCTTTCTTCCCATATGTCGCAATCATTTTTTCTCTCTTAGTATCCAATTGGGGATTAACTTTCAGCCTTAACTCAAAAGCAATTAAAATTAATTAGTAAATAGAAAATCAGGTAATGCTAAAATATGGAAATAAACTAAAGCAATAATTATTAAAGTATATACCGTTGAACTACCCAAACTAATTGCCATATCTTTTTTAATATTCTTTGGTCTTTCTCCCCAAAAAATATCTGTACCTCCCATCTGCATCATCAAAATTCCCAACACATTTGATAACCAATAACCCGCAATTGTTGCTGCTACAAATAAATCAGGAAATATCCAACTGACAATATAACCAAATAAATAGGCAATGGGAAGATTAAAAAATACATCATTCCACCAAGATAATGGTGAAAGCATATAGCCTAATCCTACAAAAAATAACCCTCTTATTTTTGTCAGCATCTGATATTAACCTCAATCATATTCAATTGTTATAGATCAAAAATAATTTTTTCGTGAGCCAAAATATCTCATACCTGCAACTCCAGCCATCACTATATAAGTCAGACCTAAAATAATTAAGATTAATTTTAATGTTGTACACCATTTAGCAATTTGAGGTAAGATTTGATTGACATTGTTAAACAAAATATTTGTCAAAGCAATGTTTTCTATTATATCTAAAAATGCTGCCAACCACTGACTCCAAGCAATAGCCATTCCTATTGACTTCCAAGAAGAGTGTACAGTTTCAAACACCCGAATGGCACCGATACAAGCAAGACTTAAGGTAGTTGAGTAAACGGTTAAATATAGAAAGTCTAATCCCATAACAAAAGCAGCTCTAATTTTGGCTGCTTCATCCCAATATTTGACAACTTTGAGACTATTTACAGTAAAACTCATGATATCTGGTTGTAAAGGGATTACAGACATGACTATAGCCAAAATAGTTGTCAACAATAGTAATGGGAAAAAAATACTTAAATAATTATCAGAGGAAATTTTTTGCAATGGGTGTTGCATTGGTATTTTTTGGGAATATTTATGTAATATTAATCATCAAATGTTCGGTAGATTAATATTCTTTTTTATCCTACCTCTTGGAGAAAATTATAATTGGTTTCTGGATAACTAAAATTTTGTAATTTTGATTACCTACTACTACTTAGTTATTGATAAATAACTCATAACAGACAATAATTAATTATTTTTTGAAGAATTTTTTAATATCTTCCCAGCCGTAATTGAGAACTTTTCCTGTTGTCAATATTTGATAACCAGCAAACAATAAAGTGGATGCGATTAAAATTGCTAATAAGTTAAAAGTAGCAAAGAAATTACCAGTAAACAGAATTATGGCTATACCTAACCCAATGAGAATCCAGCCAATATTGCGGTTAAAACGCCGTTGAGTGAGGACGAAAACTCCTGCGAGACATAACAATATACTAGGTATACTGACAAAAATGCCAATGCGAGTGTTGGCAGCTAACATTACCACCCCTGCTACGATTAATACTAATCCGATGAATCTGCTAGTGCGATTGCTAGAAGTTCTGCTCAAATTTGCTTTGATACCTGGAGACTGAATAGTTGTAGGATTGGCTCTAACTGGGATATGGGATTGGTGTGTTTGTTTGTATTGAAGTATAAATGTAACTTTATTCCCTTGACCAAACTCTATGTGATCACCTAATTTGAGCTGATAGGGAATATTTGGCTCTAGCTTGGTTTGATGAATATAGGTACCGTTGGAACTACCTAAGTCTTGAATATAGCAAGTATTACCTTCTACACGAATTTCTGCGTGATAGCGAGATACAATATCAGTATCCGGTAAGTGAGAAACATCTATATCTATTTGTCTTTCTTCGTTCGGTTTACCAATACAAATTACAGAACTATATAAAGGAAAATCAAAAGATGTATTGGTTTGCACATGGAATAGTTCTAAACTTAGGGCTGTATTCTCAGTAGTTAATGTATCAGTATTGTGCATGGTCTGTTCTGTCTCAAGAACAATATGAGATTCTTTCTTGATTTTACATCTCTGATATAGAACTACGCATATACGTTAAGACATTGTTGAACCATCAAACCTATGAACAGTAAACTTATGCCATTTTGGATTTTAAATTGTGAAATAGTTACTATAGCTGTAGCCAGCCAGGTTAGGACATAAACAATAAGTCTTCCTACTATTGGGAAATTCTTCTCAAGCAAGCAATTTCCTAATACAATTAACGAGGGAGTAGGTAGTAGGGGCGTGGGAGTAGGGATGCCCCATACTTAAAATTATGGGATTTAATGTTGACGTTTTGTCTGTCACCGCAAACGCGCCTCTCCACCCAAATTTTCTTAACTTTCCACGGATAAATCCGGGGGCTATGTCCTACCGGACACCCTATTTCCTTTCAGGAGACGCTTCGCTAACGCTAACGCTAACAAACCATCCTGGAGTAGGGTATTTTTCCTCTTCCCCTACTCCCTACTCCCTATTTTGGTGACTACGGTTATATTACTTATTACTTATTACTTATTTTAATTATTGTCCATTTCTAACAATACTTTTAACACACCCTTTGTCTGTGCTTTGGTAAAAGCTGTCATTCCTTCCATGAGAGAATAGCGAGCTTGAATCAAAGGTTTTACGTCTACTGCTTCTTGTGCTAGTAACTCCAATGCTGGGGAAAAAGGACCGCAACGAGAACCAATCATGGTGATTTCATCCACAACCAAAGCAGAAGCATCTAAACTGAGATTGCCGGCATAGGTACTTTTTAATACTAAAGTGCCCCGCGATCGCAAAGCACGGCGAGCTAGGTCAAACCCGGAAGCATTACCTGTACAATCAACAGAAATATCAAAGGCTCTATCGGTCACCGCATCAGCAAAGCCAGTTTTGATACCCCGTGCTTCTAAGTTTGCGAGTTTATCTTTATGCCTACCGATGGCTAATAAATCGCAACCAGTTAGAGCTAATGTCTGAGCTACCAATTGCCCTAATTTACCATCTCCCACCACCAAAACTTTATCGTCTGGATGAATATCTACCTGTTGTTGAATTTCCAAAGCTGCGGCAATGGGTTCGGTAAAAGTTGCTACTTCCGTAGGCACATTGTCGGGGACGGGATGCAGGTTTTCTACAGGTAAACAAAGGTAGTCTGCAAAGGCTCCATTGCGATTGACGATACCCAAGACAGTACGGTTTTCACAGTGAGTGGGAATACCACGGCGACAAAACCTGCACTTACCGCAAGCTGCGTTGATTTCTCCCACCACGCGCTGATGTAGGAGTTTATCTGGACCTTGAGTAACTACACCAACAAATTCATGTCCTAAAATACCAGCATAGGGATAGTAACCCCGCAGTAATTCTAAATCGGTGTTGCAGATACCTGCCGCTAGTACCTTGACTAAGGCTTCTCCAGGAGGAGGTTCGGGAGTAGGGATATCAGTGCGTAGTTGTATTTGCTTGTTCTCTAACCAGATTCCTTTCATGAATAGCAGCTTACTTACACAGGAGTTACAGGTAATATTTTACATCTCTCCACATATCTTGCACCTTTTCAATAAGAGTAAGGTGGGCAGTGCCTACCCTACTAATGGTAAATGAAGAAGTCAGAAGGAAATAGAAGATTCATAAATTGAGCAAGAAATAGTATTAGAATTAATCAAAATCTATAAAATTTTGATTGGTGTACATTAATGAAACAATGGAAAAAACTTTCTTATTACTTTTTTATTTTTGCTTTTTTTCTATTATTTTACATTTCACCAACTGCTGCACAAACTAAATTAGAGCCTGACTGTACGCAACAATTCCTCGAGAGTAAATGTGTTAATAATTGGCAACAAATACTACCTGAATTAAAAAAAGCCCAGGTGGTTTATTTAGGTGAAACCCATGATAGTGAAGTGGATCATCAAAACCAGTTAAAAATTATTCAGGGATTGTACCAAGGAAATCAAAAAATTGCGATTGCGATGGAAATGTTCCAGGCTCCCTATCAAAATATTGTTGATCAATATCTAACGGGAAAGATTACGGAAGCTGAACTTGTGGAGCAGAGTAAATATAAACAACGGTGGGTTTTCCCTTGGGAATATTATGCTCCCATCCTCCGTTTTGCCAAAGAAAAAGGATTACCTGTTTTAGCCTTAAATACCCCTAGTGAAGTTACCCGCAAAGTTGCTCGTCAAGGTTTGTCAAGCCTAACCCCTAGGGAAAGAAAATTTATCCCTCCCCTTGAGGAAATTCGTACCGATAATCAAGAATATCGACAATTAGTCCTAGCAGCTTTCCACAATCATCAAGCCGCAGGACATGGTAATAGTAAAGGTGCAGATCGCTTTTTTACTGCTCAAGTGTTGTGGGATGAAACTATGGCGGAGGGTATTACCAAGTTTGTCGTCGCAAAACCTAGTTATCAAGTGGTGGTGTTAGCGGGAAAAGGGCATGTTATCTATGGATATGGTATTCCCAGTCGAGTTAAACGTCGCCTTAAGAGTATAAAGCAACGCTTAGTCTTACTGAGTGTACCATCACAGATGAAAGTCAAAACAGAAAAAGCAATCGCTGACTTTATACTCAAATAAAATATAGCAATGGACATATTGGTTAGGACAGTATTGTTCGACTCAAAAAACATCAACCACCAACTAACAAATAACAACTAACAACCATCAACTAACAACTAATTTCTCAACTGTACGGGCATTGCTAAATAGGTCATATTAATACCTCCCAAGGGTTTAAATATAACTGGAGTTAAAGGTTGATTCACTTGCATGAGAATTTCTGTAGATGGTAGGGCTTTTAAACCTTCCATTAAATATTTGACATTGAAGGCAATAACTATATCATCGCCAGATATTTCTGCTGGGATAGAATCTCTACCGCTACCCAATTCTTGAGCTTCCACAGATAAAGTAATTTCTTGTTCTATACTGTCAATATTAATTTTGACAATATTATTTTTTTGGTCAGCAAATACAGCGATTCGCTCCAAAGCAGTGACAAATTGTCGCCGATCTAAATTAATTTCTCGCTCAAATTGGCTGGGAATTAATTGACCATAAGCTGGATATTGTCCTTCCAAAGTCCGACTAGTCAAGCGTTGATTTTGCCACTGAAAAACAACTTGACCTGCATCGAAATTAAGAGTTACTAGTTCATTTTCACTCTTATTATGAACCAACATTTTCTCCAATTCCCGCAGTGCTTTACTAGGTACAGTCACTTCCAGTTGATTTTCACCATTCCCATCTGGGTTTTCATTCGCAGTTTCCACCAAAGCTAAACGGTGTCCATCTGTGGCTGCAAATTCTAAGGTATCTGGTTGTACTTTCAAATGTACCCCTGTGAGCACCTGCTTGGTTTCATCGGCACTGGTAGCAAATAAAGAACCCCGCAATCCTGCGATTAAAGCATCTGCACTTAGCTCCATAGTTTGTGCTTCTTCCAGTAATGGTAATTCTGGAAACTCTTCACCCGCCATTGCTCTGACTTGATATCTACCTGTTTGGGGAGTCAGGGTTAAAGTTAAACCTTCTGATGATTCACTTTCAACTGTATTTGATTCATCATCCAAGGTAATATCCCCCTCTGGTAGGCGAGAGGTAATGTCATTCAGTAATTTAGCTGGTAGAGCCAATACTCCCCCTTGAAATACCTCAGCACTAAAACTGGTACGAATACCCAAACTGAGGTCAAAAGCAGTTAAGCTTACCTGGTTATTGTCTGCATCCGCTTGCAATAGTACATTGGCAAGGACTGGGTGAGTAGGACGGGAAGGAACTGCTCTACTTACAAGGGAAAGGTGTGTACTCAGATCACTTTGGGTGCAAACTAATTTCATGTTCAAATAATTTTAGATTGGAAATTTATTACATTTACAGAATTTAGACAAAAATAAATCCATTTTGATTTTAGCTGTGTATAACTAATGAACCCTAAAATGGATGGACTCTATTGCCATGAATCAACATCGCAACATACGTCAACAAGTAATGAAATTGAGCTTAGTGGCTACTTTAGGCATGGTAACAATACTTGCTGCCTGTAGCGATAAAGGTAGCAGTAAAGCTAATGTTGCGAATGCTAACCAGGTTAAGGAAGTTGCTGTTAAGACTACTAAAGCACAACCACTAAG